>JABMQV010000180.1 GCA_013203065.1 Desulfobacteraceae bacterium
GAACAATGGTATCTCCAGGTCCGAAGGCCACTCTTTGGTAAAGAGAAATTTGAGGGGCTTATTTACTCAGGGGCGATTGGTAACCTCTCTTTGGCAAAGAAGGAACGTATAAAGCGCATCAAAGAGATGGTTGAAAAGATCCCTGCTGTTGCGGAGGGTCACAAAAACAGGGTTTCTGATTCAGCCGCCGGGGGAGAGCTTCGCGAACGGGTTGAAGAAGTCTGCGCGCTATTTGGAGGCGTAATCCCGGACAAGGTGGGGGCCGTTCATCGCGACAGCTTCCTATCGGAATTCGAGAAATATATAAAGAACAGCAACCAGGACTACGTCCGGACGGTCCAAGGTCTGCCGGAAACGGTTTCCCAGGAAGGCACACGTTGGCTCCAGGAGATTGTTGACGAACTCTGCCGGCAAGCGGCAGTGATCCTGCCGTCGATGGGTCTTTTTAAGAAAAAAGCCCCGGCAAAAGAGACTTGAAACTCGAAACTTGAGTGCTATTGCCGCCGTGAGGTTCCCGCTTGCCTTTCAATAGGAGGACTGATTTGTGGGCAAACTGTTCGGTACCGATGGGATAAGGGGGGAGGCCAACCAGTATCCTATGGATGCCATGACAGCCTTCTCCGTGGGCCAGGCGGTCACTCATCTCTTCAAAAAGCCGGATCACCAGCCACGGGTGATCATCGGGAAGGACACCCGCATTTCAGGTGATATGCTGGAAGATTCCCTTGGGGCGGGAATTATTTCAATGGGGGGCACTCCCTATCCGGTGGGGGTGTTACCCACCCCTGGCATCGCCTTTGCCACCCGAAGCATGGACGCTGACGCAGGCATTATGATTTCTGCTTCACACAATCCCTACCAGGACAATGGCATCAAAATCTTTTCCGGAGACGGCTTCAAGCTATCCGATGAACAGGAGAGGATCATAGAAGGCCTTGTGTCGGGAGGTAAACTGCCCCGTTTCGCCCCATCAGCCAAAGGAGAAGACGGCACCAAACGCAGGGCGGATGTCTTTGAAAAATATGTAGCTTTTCTGAAAGATACATTCCCGGGCAATCTCTCACTGGCAGGCACGAAGATCATCATTGATGCAGCCAATGGGGCAACCTATCGGGTGGCCCCCCGTGTCTTTGCTGACCTAGGGGCCGAGATCGAGGTCATCCACGATAAACCAAACGGCATCAACATCAATGACAACTGCGGTTCACAATACCCCCAAGACCTCCAGGAGCGCGTCAGAAAAGGTGGCGCAGATCTGGGACTGGCATTTGACGGCGACGGGGACCGTTTGATCGCCATAGATGAAAGGGGGAGGAGAATTACCGGTGATCAGAGCATTGTCATCTGTGCAAAGGCGCTCAAGGACGAGGCCAGGTTAAAAAACGATCTGGTTGTCACCACCATTATGAGCAACCTGGGACTTGTCATTGCCTGCAAAAAATTTGGGTTCAAGCACCATGCCTCAAAGGTGGGGGACCGTTATGTCCTGGAGGATATGAGACGCCTGGGCGCTGTGATCGGGGGAGAAAATTCGGGTCATCTGATTTTTCTTGATCACCACACTACAGGCGATGGAATCCTGGCGGCCTTGCAATTGATCGCAGCCATGCTCAAAGAGGGTAAGGCCATGTCCCAGCTTGCCAGTTTGATGGACATATATCCACAGAAACTGATCAACGTGGAGGTCCGTCAGAAACCCGAGATTTCCACGGTCCCACAGATCGTTGAGGCCATAAAGGTGGTGGAAAGGGGGCTGGGAGAAAAAGGACGGGTGTTGGTGCGCTATTCCGGGACACAGGACCTCTGTCGCATCATGGTTGAGGGCCCCACAGAGGATCTTACCGAGAAATACTGCAACCAGGTAGCAGGGGTGATCAAGGAAGTATTGGGCTAGGTATGAGGTTTTGGAGTAACGGTCTGTTGGTATTTTGAGGCCTCGGGTTTGCTGCTTTCGTAGAAAAAAATAAGGGCCCGCAGCTCCGAAAATGATCTGCGGGCCCTTCATATTCGTTGGTGAGTTAAGAAATTTACCTGAACAATTCGGGTTATGCTGTTAGTTAACCATCCAACGCGCCACTCGTATGTCCTATCAAGGAGGCTGTCCGAGAATGGCTATTTTTCTCAATCTCTGCGTCAAGCTCAAATTATAATCCTCGAAATACTTTAATGTATTCCTGTGGTTATAATTTCCGCCTTCCTTGATCTTGAAAAAACTATCTCATTCTCGGACAGCCTCCTAGAC
>JABMQV010000181.1 GCA_013203065.1 Desulfobacteraceae bacterium
CGCGGCCAGCGACCAATTCGCTGGTGATGGTGTCAAAGGCCATTTGAATAACCTGCATCACATCCCGCTGCTTCAGGCTCGTATCGCGGGCAATCCTTACGACAAGATCACGTTTCGTCATCGCTAAAAAACCTCCATGTTTAAAAAACGCATCACCAACAAAAATCTTCTACGGGCAGCATTATGATCAAGAAGTAAAATATAGCATATAGAAGACTTCACAAGTGCTATTACCAACTTTTGCCAAAACCAGAGCAGGCAGTTCTATACCAAACGCAGCCAAGGTGATCCGAGTAGGCAGGCAAACCCGTCCCGTTCATGCTCAGACGCTGCGGGCCAACCACTCAGCCATCGCTCCGCCAACCCTTGCGAGAAGGCACTCAAAAGGCTATATTCCGTGCTTTTATAGGACTTCTTACCAGGTGGATCTAACAGTATGAAAGACAGCTATGACATCGTCGTCGTCGGAAGCGGTTTAGGAGGCCTGACAGCCGCTAACCGACTCGCCGTCAGCGGCCACAGCGTTTTCCTTGCCGAACAGCACCGCCAGTTGGGGGGCTTGGCCACCTTCTTCCGCCGCAAGCACCATCTCTTTGATGTGGCACTGCACGGATTCCCGATCGGTATGAAGAAAAGCCTGCGAAAATACTGGGGAAAAGAGTTCTCCGATCGCATTGTTCAGGTTAAGAAAATCGTCTTTGACAATCCCCAGTTCCACTTGGTAACCACATTTGATGCGTTGGACTTCACCCGCATCCTCATTGACCACTTCGGCGTGGAAACCAAGACAGTGGAGGCTTTTTTTGCCACCCTGAAGGCGATGAATTACTATGATGACCAATCCGAAACTATCCGTGAGCTCTTTGAGCGTTTCTTCCCGGCAAAGCATGATGTCTGGCGCCTACTAATGGAACCCATCACCTACGCCAACGGATCAACCCTCGATGAACCAGCCATCAGCTACGGAATTGTTTTCGGCAATTTCATGAGCAAAGGGGTCTATACGTTCCTGGGAGGAACAGACAAAATGCTCAGTATGATGGCCCATGCAATGCGCCTCAATGGGGTCGACTGCCAAACCTGTTGCCTAGTTGAAAAGATCCTGGTTGACAAAGGTAAAGTGAAGGGCGCTATCATTAACGGCAAGGAAATCGCCTGCCGAGCCGTTGTTTCAAATGGAAATCTGCTGAATACGGTGCATGACCTGGTCGGTGATGAACATTTCACAAGCGAATTCATGTCAGGCTTTGCCAACGTCCGCCTCAGCAATAGCAGTTGCCAGGTTTACATGGGGATCCGCCCAGGAGAAAAACTGGACGATATCGGCGACCTCCTGTTTACCTCCACTCATCCTGTTTTTGACTCCACAGCCATCTGTTCACCCCAAGTGAGCAGCCGAACATATTCAGTCTACTACCCCGCTATCCGACCGGGATCCGACAAGTACACAATCGTGGCTTCCATGAATGCCCGCTATGAAGATTGGGCCAAATACGACGACAACGAATATGAGGCCAAGAAAAAATGGCTTATTGAAGATACTCTTGATGCACTCGAAAAGTACGTCCCGAACATCAGGCAAATCACCGATTTTCTGGAAGCCGCAACCCCACGGACGTTCCAAAGGTACACTCTGCATCGCGGAGGATCATCATTCGGCACAAAATTCGCCGGACTGCAGTACAGCATGGCCCTGAATGAACAGGTCGGTGGGCTCTTCCACACGGGATCAGTGGGTATTATCATGTCAGGTTGGTTGGGGGCGGCTAACTACGGCGTTATCATCGCCAATCAAACAGACAAGTACCTCGTCAAAGCCTAACCTTGACAAAGCAGAGAATCTATCAACTTTCTGGAAGCTTAAGAAACATGGTTGAACTTGATTTTACCAAGAGCGAAGATGGACTTATACCAGCCATCGCACAAGACTGGCGGACAGGCGAAATCCTGATGCTTGCCTACATGAATGAAGAAAGCTGGAAACTAACCCTCAAGACCGGCAAGGCCACCTACTGGTCCCGCTCCCGCCAGGAACTTTGGGTCAAAGGTAAATCGTCCGGAAATGTCCAACTCGTGAAAGAACTACTGGTGGACTGCGACCTGGATACAGTTGTCGTCAAAGTGGAACAGGTTGGGGATGCAGCTTGCCACAAGGGCTACCGATCGTGCTTCTTCCGACGCGTTGATGACAATAAGCTCACCGTGACCGGTGAACGGGTTTTTGATCCGGCCCAAGTTTACAAAAAATAAGTTTCTCCGTCGCTTGGTATCTCCCGCAATAGTTGACCGATGAGTTACCCGACACCCAAATCAAAGGTAGTATAACCATGCCTGTTCTTCGTCTGGGCTTACCCAAAGGAAGTCTTGAAACAACAACCGTAGAGATGTTCCGCAAAGCTGGATACAACATCACTATCCAAGCCAGATCATACTATCCCAGCATTGATGATGATGAAATTGAGTGTATCATTATTCGCGCTCAGGAAATGGCCAGGTACGTAGAGGAAGGCATTCTCGACGCCGGACTTACCGGACACGACTGGATCATCGAGAACGGAGCAAACGTAGTTGAGGTCGCTGAACTTATCTATGGAAAGGTAGGCCGCAAGCCCTTGCGCTGGGTACTGGCAGTGCCGACAGACTCACCTATCAACGGACCACTTGACCTGGAGGGCAAACGCATTGCTACCGAAGCCGTAGGCATGACCGAGCGGTACCTTGCCGAGCATGGCGTCAGTGCAACCGTAGAATTCAGCTGGGGAGCCACTGAAGTAAAACCACCACGCTTAGCAGACGCCATCGTGGAGATCACCGAAACTGGCTCATCCCTGCGCGCCAACGATCTTCGAATTATCGACACCGTGTGTGTTACAACCACCCGTTTAATCGCCAACAAAGAGGCCTACGAAGACGAGTTCAAGCGTGGCAAAATTGACCGCCTCGCCCTACTCATGAAGTCGGTTCTCGCCGCTGAAAAAAAGGTGGGATTGATGCTCAATGTCAGCCAGGAAAACCTGGCCGGGATTCTGACCCTAATGCCCGCTCTGCACAGACCTACTGTATCATCGTTGGCAGATGAAGGTTGGTTTGCTTTGACCACAGTCGTTGACGAACTCACGGTCCGCGACATGATCCCCGAACTTCTCAAAGCCGGGGCCGAAGGAATCGTCGAATATTCCCTCAATAAAGTCGTCTTGTAATGATTTCCCCTCACCGGTAGGCGCAATAATCTGTGGTGTCTTTTTCCCCCGACAATATCCCCTCTGCCTGACGTCCCAGGTCAGCCAGGAAATGGTGCCTTACGCCCACGGGATCACTCGCGGACTTTTCCTCGCCGGAAGATCCCGGCCGTAGGCTCGCATCTTGGACAGTTAACCCTACGACCACAAAACCGTGATAAGGAAACGTACGGGAAAAGCAAGATTCGCAGATCCGCATTAGCCAGCGGCAGGATATATCCGGCCAAAGCCAACCACAGCCAGTGAACGGAATGATAGGCAGCAAATGCCAGCCCTGCCAGAATAGCCGCGAAAGCTACAGGGCAGCTCAACACATAGGTCCTCAGAATGCCGCGCTGATCAAGTTCTCTTGATCCCCCGCAGAGCGTGCAGCTGTCAATTGGTTCGTTGCTCATTGCACTTTGGATGTCCATTACATGTGATTGTGATCCATCACAGGCTTTTCCCCACCATCCTCTTCCGGTGGTGCCTTGGGAGCGGCTGGTTTCTTCTCGGAACTCCTATCTCCAGCTGGCGTCTCCTTTGCGCCAAACTTCATCACTTTGCTCGTTTCGCCTTCCTTGTTCCCCATCGTTTTTCGTTTGGCCATCTTTCTCGTTGCCTCAAGTTGCGGGCGCCTTGCTTCCTCAGCCTGCTTCGCTCTTATTCTCTTTGTGTTTGTTACAGTCTTGGTCGCAAGAGGTTTCTTCTTGGGCTTCTGAACATCCAGTTTCTTCTGAACTCCCTCGGCCTTCTTCTGTTCGGCAAGAGTTATCTCCTCAGCCTGCTCTGCCTTATCCGCCGCGGAACTTGCCTTCTTACGTAATCTTGCTTCGAGTTTGCTTAGAGCATCCACTTTCTTCCGCTGAAAACTCAGCTTATTCTGCTTCACATCGACTTTTTTC
>JABMQV010000182.1 GCA_013203065.1 Desulfobacteraceae bacterium
AAAAGCGAAGGAATGTTAGTCACTTTTCTCTGTTTGTCAATGGAAAAACAGCATCACGTTTGAAGAAGCGTTTTGTTTTCTTGATTAGGCACACCTTTTTCTCTATACTCACGCAACATGTATTATTCCGACATAGAAAACATGGTCCTTTGGACATGGCTAGAGATAGATGGGTCAGTTGAAAGCATAGCCATTTATCAGTGGTTATTGGTCAGTGTCTTTTTTCAATCATCAATTATCAATCCAAAGGGTCATTGGGTGCAGGTTACCGGCGCCAGATTCTTGTTCAATCCGCTGTGTTCATGGGGTAAGGCGTGTTCATAACATTTGAAGGCATCGAAGGTTGCGGCAAGTCCACACAGGTAAAGCATCTTGTCCATAGGTTAGAGAATTTGAATATTTCCGTGTTTCCCACCAGGGAACCGGGTGGCACAAGCGTGGGCCAGGATATCAGGCGGATGCTCTTGGATTCTCAAAACCAGAATCTCTCACCACTGGCTGAATTGTTGCTCTATGCCGCCGATAGGGCACAACATGTGAAAGAGGTGATCAAACCCGTCCTGGAGCAGGGACAATGGGTCGTGTGTGACCGCTACTTTGATGCCACCCTGGCCTATCAGGGTTATGCCAGGGAACAGGAGATCGGCTTGATCAAGACCCTTAACCAGAAGGCCTCCCTGGGGATCTGTCCCGATATCACCTTTCTCATCGACTGCCCGGTACGTGTGGGCATCAAAAGGGCGCTAAGGCGGAACGAGGCCTTACGGGAAGAGGGTCAGGACCGATTTGAAAGGGAACGCGAGGAGTTCCATGACGCTGTAAGAAAAGGATATCTAACTGTGGCCGGAGAGGACCCTAAGCGTTTTGTTGTGGTGGATGGTACTTTCAAGGAGGAGGAATTAGCGGGGGTGATTTTTGACCACATCAAGCCATTCTTACCTCCAGAAGATTCCGCGGGGGGCTAAGCGTTGTTTTCCCGAATACTGGGTCAGGAAAGGGCAAAGAGGTTTTTGAAGCAGGCCATGTCCAGGGAGAAAGTGCCCCACGCCTACCTTTTCACTGGGATTTCCGGGGTGGGAAAGACGAGTATGGCCAAGGCCCTGGCCATGGCCCTCAACTGCCTGGAACCGGTTGACCACGAGGGGTGTGGGCAGTGCCTTTCATGCCGCCAAATGGAAAGCGGCAATTTTCCGGACTTCCTATCCATCAAGCCCGACGGTCAAAATATCCGGATCCATCAGGTAAGGGATCTCAACCGGAGTTTCAGTTTTGCGCCGGCATTGGGCAGATATCGCGTATGCGTCATCCATCAGGCCGAGACAATGACCATGGAGGCGGCTAACTCCTTTCTGAAGACCTTGGAAGAACCCCCGCCTGGAAACATACTGGTACTAAATGTCGCGGAACCTCTGGACCTGTTGCCCACCATCGTTTCTCGATGCCAGAAGGTGCCCTTCCAGCCACTGATGCGTCAGGACATGACGGATTGGCTTGTCGAGAACAGGGGACTGGACCAGGAAACTGCAACGGCCTTGGCAAATATCTCCGAAGGCAGTCTGGGGTTGGCCCTCAAGATGTGCGATGGGGACTTTCTGGATAAGAGACAAGCATGGTTTTTGAGACTTACGAAACTTCTTGGCCTCTCTAAGGAAAGTGCTCTTGATGTGGCATTTGAATGTGCGACGGAAGACCGTAAAAAGGCCCTAGGGATCCCCCAAAGCGGTGAACCCGGGCTGAGAGACATGCTTTCTGTCTGGGAGAGCTGGTACCGGGACCTGCTGGTCTTGAAGGTGGGAGGCCCGGAGGAACTCGTCATCAACCAGGATTTTTCACACGAGTTGAAAAAAATAACGGAAAGTTTTAAGGTAGAAGATCTCATCGACAGCCTTCTTGCCATAGAGCATTCTCAAAGGGATCTTAAAAGGATGCGAAACACGCAATTGGTGATGGAGCATATGGTCATGAGCCTTAATAGCCTTGGCAGATCCGGCTGATAGAAGATAGTCCGCAATGAACAAAATCGTAGGTATTCAATTCAGAAACAACGGCAAGGTCTATGATTTCGACTCCGGGCACTTTGTCCTTAAGAAAGGTGATAAGGTGGTGGTGGTAACAGAAGAGGGTCCTGCCATCGCCTGTGTCTGCACTGAGCCTCAGAACAGGGCTGCGGAAGGCCCGGAACGACCCCTCAAAAAGATCTTTCGTTTAGCGACAAAAGAGGAACTGGGCAGATATGACAGGACCTGTGCCCTGGAAGAAAGTGTTTATAAATATTGTCTAGAAAAGATAAAGAGAAGGTCCGTTCCCATGTGCCTGGTGTCAGTTGAAAGACGCTTTGACGGCGGTAAGATCGTCGTATATTTTACGGCAGACGGGAGGGTGGACTTCAGGGAACTGGTCAAGGACCTGGTGCAGAAATTCCGGACAAGGATAGAAATGAGGCAAATCGGCATTCGACATCAGGCCAAGATGGTGGGGGGGCTTGGGACCTGTGGCCGTCCCTTGTGCTGCTCTTCCTATCTGAATAGCTTTGCCCCTGTAACCATAAAGATGGCCAAGGAACAGAATCTGTCCCTTAACCCAACAAAAATTTCCGGTATGTGCGGCAGGCTAATGTGCTGTCTTACCTACGAACATGGATATTATGAGAAAATCAAGAAAGGTCTGCCCAAGGTAGGCAGGAAGGTCATGACGAGACATGGTGTGGCCAGGGTGATCCGTCAGAATATCCTAAAGGAGGCCCTTACCGTTGAGTTGGAATCAGGAAATGAGATCGAGGTTAAAGCCCGGGAGATCCTTTACCCTATCGCTCAAGAGAAGCCGGTAACGAAGAAATCAAGAGGGGAGTAACCACGGAGAGAATTGTCCGAATCATTCTATGTAACAACACCCATATACTATGTAAATGCTGAACCTCACATAGGGCATGCCTATTCAACGATTGTGGCTGACGTATTGAACCGGTTTTACAAGCTTACCGGTTGCGAGACCTTTTTTCTCACTGGAACGGATGAACATGGCGACAAGATCGTGGCTTCCGCAGAAAAATCGGGGCAGACGCCAAAAGAATATGTTGACAGGATCAGCCATCTTTTCAGGATGCTCTGGCCCAAGCTAAATGTTTCCAACGACTATTTCATTCGCACGACGGATCAGAACCATAAGGACACTGTCAAGCGGATCTTGAGCAAGGTTAACGAAAATGGAGATATTTACTTTAGTGATTATGAAGGTCTCTATTGCGTTGGTTGTGAGCGTTTCTATACACAACGAGAATTGGTTGATGGAAAATGCCCTGATCATCAAACGGAACCGGAAGTCATCGGAGAAGCCAACTATTTTTTCCGTATGAGCAAATACCAGGATTGGCTCATAGATCACATCAATCGGCACCCCGATTTTATAAGGCCTGAGAGGTATAGAAATGAGGTCCTCTCGTTCCTCAAGGAGCCACTTGAAGATCTGTGCATTTCTCGGCCAAAATCACGGCTCAGCTGGGGAATCACGCTGCCCTTTGATGAGAATTTCGTGACATATGTCTGGTTTGATGCCCTTATCAACTATATCTCGGCCATAGGGTTCCCTGACGGCGAAGGGTTTGAGAAATTCTGGCCCTTTTCACAGCACATCATTGCAAAAGATATCCTGAAACCCCATGGCATCTACTGGCCCTGCATGCTCAAATCGGCAGGCATAGAAATTTACCAGCACCTCAATGTCCACGGCTATTGGAATGTGAATGAGGGCAAGATGTCCAAGAGCCTTGGGAACGTGGTCAGGCCACTTCAACTGGTGGATGTCTATGGCCTTGATGCCTTCAGGTATTTCCTGCTCCGTGACATGGCCTTCGGGCTGGATTCCGAGTTCAGCGAAGAGGCCCTGGTAGGGAGGATAAATGCTGATCTGGCAAATGATTTGGGAAATCTGGTGAGCAGAAGTCTGACCATGGTGCATAAATATTTCAAGGGAAAGCTGCCGGACTCGGGGGCCCCCGAGGAGGCGGATAAAGACCTTAAGGAAAGCGCCCTTGATCTCATAGATAGATATGAAACACTCATGAAGAATCAAGCCTTTCACAAGGCCCTGATAGCTATCTGGGAGGTGATCAGCAAGGTAAATAAGTACATTGACACAATGGCCCCTTGGGTCTTGGCCAAGTCGGACCGTGACAGGCTCTCAACCGTCATCTTCCATATTGTTGAGACCCTCAAGATTGTCTCTGCCCTCCTATGGCCCTTTATGCCGGGTTCTGCAGAAAAAATTCAGGATCAGCTGGGCCTTGCAAAAAAGGGTGTGGCCCTCAAGCTCGAAGACGTCCGCGCATGGGGGAAGGAAAGAGCGGAGAAGCCCTTGGTCAAGGCCCCGGCCCTTTTCCCCAGAATTGAGGAGAAAGGACTGCAGGGTGAGGCCGGCAAAGCACCTAGAAAAGAAACCCGGAAGAAAGAGGAACCCATGATTTCTTTCAAAGAATTTCAAAAGATGGATCTCAGAATCGGCACCATCAGAGAGGCAGAGACCATTCCCGGCTCTAAGAAACTCCTGAAACTGACGGTGGATGTGGGTGATGAAAGGACTGTTGTGGCCGGGCTGGTGGGTCATTACAGTGTGGCGGAGCTTCCGGGAAAACAGGTGCTGGTATTGGCCAACCTGGAGCCGGTCAAGCTGATGGGGGTTGAGTCCCGTGGTATGGTACTCGCGGCCGAAGACGGGGATGACGTCCGCCTCCTTATGCCAGATGGGAATATGCCCCCGGGTAGTAAAGTGAAGTAAGTGTGTTACAATTCCCCATTCCGGTTTATGGGGGTTTATGATTCCATTTCCATGTATGGCGACGCTTGTTGGCACTTTCTGCAGACACTGCCATCATTTGAAGGATAACCCTCTTTGCAGACCGGGCAGATCTCGATAGCGCCCCTGCTCTTTTTCTTTAACTGTTCTATTTTGACCCTCACAGGGCTTACACCGCAGACACTTCCCCCGGCACGACGCATTTCGTCCAGGAGTCGGTCCTTATCCTGTTCTCTGGCTGGCTTCAGTTTCAGATACCACGCCCTTATTTCTGACCATTTCTCCAGACGTTCCGGGTCTAACCAGACCCTGACCCCTTTGCCGGTGTACTTATCATAGAGGGTGAGGGCGTATAGGCCCCAGTTGATGACCTTCATCCAGCCGTTACCGATGCTGCATGGGGTAAGCAGTTGAACAGCATCGGGAAGGCATTTTGGGGTCTCCACCACGGCGTCAAAGATGGTTCCTTGGGGCAGGCGGCTCCTGGCCAGTTCTACCATGTATCCGCCGATTAAGAGGCCCGGTGCCGGATTTCCGTGGAAGGCTGAGGCTCGTTCCAGAAACTCCTCAAAAGAATAGGGTCCTATATCCATATGTGTCTCACTCCCTAATTCAAAAAAATCCCGTCAAGCAATCGAAGTTTCAATTTTCAATCGTCAATCGCCAATCGTCAATCCCAAAGATGCCCTTATAGCACAGGCTTCAG
>JABMQV010000183.1 GCA_013203065.1 Desulfobacteraceae bacterium
CCCCATTTCGTCTCTGATAAGCTGCAGGACGATTGCCGGATTTTCGAGGATTTCATTAAACCTGTTGATATTTTTGATTAAATCCTGGTATTCGGCGTTAATCTTTTCCCTTTCAAGGCCGGTCAACCGCTGGAGCCTCATTTCCAATATTGCCTGGGCTTGGGCCTCGGAGAACTCAAATTCCGATACCAATCTCCCCTTTGCCTCGCCGGGGTCTGAAGATGATCTTATCAGTTCAATGATATCGTCCAGGAAATCCAGGGCCTTTTTTAATCCCTCAAGTATGTGTGCCCGCTCTTCGGCCTTCCTGAGGTCATGGACCGTCCTTCGAACGATAATTTCCCGCCGATGCCTTATGAAGTGTTCGAGTATCCCCTTGAGGGTCAGGACCTGTGGCTTTCCATTGGCGATGGCCAAGAGTATGATCCCAAATGAGGTCTCCATCTGTGAGAACTTATATAAGCGATTAAGGATCACAAGGGCATTGCTGTCACGTGTTATCTCAATCACAATCCGCATCCCGTCCCTGTCAGATTCATCTCTGATATCCGAAACGCCCTCTATCTTCTTTTCCTTAACCAATTCCGCTATCTTTTCAAGCAATTTGGTCTTATTGACCTGATAGGGGATCTCGGAGATAATGATCCGTTCCTTGCCCTGCCCGACCTTTTCCACGAAGGCTCTCGCCCTCATCTTGATGATCCCCCGGCCAGTCTTGTAGGCCTCTAAGATCTCGCTTTTCCCCATGATAAAACCTGCGGTTGGGAAATCAGGTCCCGGCAAGACTTCCATGAGCCCTTTCACATCTATTTCAGGGTCATCAATAAGCCTGATAATGGCCTCGCATACCTCAGAGATATTGTGCGGGGGGATATTGGTGGCCATGCCAACTGCAATTCCGGAAGAGCCATTGACAAGAAGGCTCGGTATTGTGGTGGGCATGAGGACCGGCTCTGAGAGGGAATCGTCGTAATTTGGGACAAAATCCACGGTTTCCTTATCAATATCTGACAGGAAATCCTGAGCAAGCCTGGTCATCCTCACCTCTGTATAACGCATGGCCGCCGCCGCGTCCCCGTCAACAGATCCAAAATTGCCCTGTCCGTCTACGATCGGATATCTCATGGCGAAGTCCTGGGCCATTCTCACGATCGTATCGTAGACAGCTGCATCCCCGTGGGGATGATACTTCCCGATCACATCTCCAACTACCCTCGCGGACTTCTTATAAGCCCTGTTATAATAGTTTCTCAAATCATGCATGCCATACAGGATCCGCCTGTGAACCGGCTTAAGACCGTCCCTCACGTCAGGCAACGCTCTCCCCACAATAACACTCATGGAATACTCAAGATAAGACCGCTTCATCTCATCTTCGATATTCACCGCATCAGGTCTAAGATCCGTGACCATTTTCCACTCCACCAAACCTCAAAAACTTCTCAACGCTTAAATCACCCATCATATGTCCAGTTCAGTGACCTCCCAGGCATTTTGTTCGATAAATTCTCGCCTGGGTTCAACCTTATCCCCCATGAGAATCGTAAATATTTCGTCCGCTTCCACCCAGTCCTCTATCTTGACCTTGACGAGTGTCCTTTTTTCCGGATCCATGGTCGTTGACCAGAGTTGCCCCGGGTTCATTTCACCAAGCCCCTTGTATCTTTGAACACTAAGCCCCTTCTTTCCCTTTTCCAGAAGCTCCCTCAGGAGTTGTTCGGGGTTCCTAAACCTTTTTTCTTTTTCGTCCTCTGCAACTACATGGGTGCCATTGTTAAGCTTCCTGAAATCCTCGGAAATCTTCATCAGTTGCTTTAATTGAGGAGAAGCCAGAAACTCCCAGTTCACTGAGAAACTCTGGCCCCCGTTCTGAGTCTCCGTCACCATAAACTCATAATAGCCATTTTCATCCCCAAAATCCCCCTCCACCTCAAAGCCGTTCTCCCGAAGTCTTTGCATAAATCCTTCCACAAAATCCCTGTCCTTAAACAACCTCTTATCCGTAATCCCATCGGAGACCAATAGCTCTATGAATCGCCGGCTGTAACCCTTCCTGGAAAGACTGTCCAGGCTACTGTAAAACCTTATCAGACCACTAAGCATATTTTCGAGTCTTTTACCCGAAACCTCCTGTCCATCTTCAAATAAAATCTTTTCTTTCTCCGAAATCCTTTTTAGAATCAAATTGTTAAAACCCTCTTGATCCTTAATATAGCTCTCCCTCTTTCCATCACGGACACGATAAAGAGGCGGCTGGGCCACATAAAGATAACCCCTCTCTACCAGCTCAAGCATCTGTCTGAAAAAGAATGTCAGGAGCAGCGTACGGATATGGGAGCCATCCACATCTGCGTCTGTCATAATGATTACTTTATGGTATCGAATTTTCTCAATATTATAATCATTTTCCCCAATACCCGTCCCAAGAGCAGCAATCATGGTCCTTATTTCGCCGCTCGATATCATTTTATCAAACCGCGCCTTTTCCACATTCAGGATCTTACCCTTAAGTGGCAGAATAGCCTGAAATTTCCTGTCTCTCCCCTGCTTTGCCGATCCCCCCGCCGAATCTCCCTCAACAATAAATATTTCGCTCCTGCTGGGGTCACGCTCCTGGCAGTCCGCAAGTTTCCCAGGCAAGGAGTGGCTTGCAAGCACCCCCTTTCTCCTAGCAAGCTCTTTGGCCTTCCTTGCAGCTTCCCTTGCCCTCGCGGCGTCAATGACCTTGGAGAGGATCGCCTTTACAACACTGGGGTTCTCCTCAAAAAAGCTGCTTAACCCTTCATTAACCTGGTTTTCCACCAACCCTTTTATCTCGCTATTTCCCAGTTTGGTCTTGGTCTGCCCCTCAAACTGTGGCTCGGGCAATTTTACACTGATTACCGCTGTTAAGCCCTCCCTGACATCCTCTCCACTCAATTTCTCCTTGAAATTCTTGTGTAGCGGGGAATTTTGAAGATATAGGTTAATGCTCCGTGTAAGCCCTGACTTAAATCCACTCAGGTGGCTCCCCCCTTCCCGGGTACTGATGTTATTTGCAAAGGAAAAGATCGCTTCTTTATAAGAACTATTATATTGAAGGGCTATCTCCATCGCTACCCCGGCCTTCTCACCTGAGATATAGATAGGTTTCTCATGAAGGGCTTCTCTATTTTTGTTTAGATATTTTACAAAAGACCGTATTCCCCCCTCATATATAAAATCCTTTTTTCTGCCGCTTTGCTCATCCGTTATCTTGATCCGTACTCCTTTTGTGAGAAACGAAAGTTCGCGCATCCTCCTGGAAAGGGTCTCAAAGTCCCACTGGATGGCATCAAATATCTCTGGATCCGGCATAAAATGGATCTTAGTTCCTCTTCTCTTGGTCTCACCCCGCACCTCGACGGTTGACTTTGTAACTCCTTTTTCGTAGCGCTGAAAATAGACCTTTCCGTCCCGATAGACCTCTGCCTCCAGGTACTCGGAAAGCGCATTTACAACTGAAACCCCTACGCCATGCAGCCCCCCTGATACCCTATAGGTCTTATTGTCAAACTTCCCTCCTGCATGGAGTTTCGTCATTACAACTTCCAAGGCGGGCACGTTCTCACTTTTGTGAATATCAACAGGAATCCCACGGCCGTCGTCCCTAATGACCACGCTGTTATCATTCAGGATTTCAACGTCAATCCGATCACAGTACCCGGCCAACGCCTCATCAATGCTGTTGTCCACCACCTCATATATCAAATGATGAAGTCCTTCCGGACCCGTATTACCGATATACATGGCCGGTCTCTTTCTGACGGCCGTCAAACCCTCTAATACTCGAATATCCGAAGCAGCGTAAGTCCTCTTTTCCTCTTCCATATCTTAAACCCTCATAGGCATGACGAGTCCCAAGAACCCTCTATCAGCCTCCCCTGTAATCATACACGGCTTTGAGCTGTCAATAAAACCTAACCATGCGACCTCACTTTCCATGGATTGCAGTGCGTCAACAAAATACCGAGGGTTAAACCCTACTTCTATCCGTTCACCGTTGTACGCCACCTTAACGTTCTCTTGCACTTCCCCAAGGTCCGGGTTTGTCGAAACCAGTTCCATGTTATCGTTGTCAAGGACAATCTTCACCGCGCGATACCTCTCATTGCTCAAAATGAGCATCTTCCTCATCGCCTCTAGAAGCAGGACCCTGTCAACGGTAATCTTATATTTCTCTTCCTCAGGAATAACTGCTTTATAGTCAGGAAATTTCGTTTCAAGGAGACGAACGACCATCAAAGCACCTTCCCTCCTTGCAACGCAGTTTTTCTGCTCAAACCCTAACTGCACGACGCCCCCTTCGGATGCCAGTTTGTTCAGTTCGGACATTCCTTTCCTCGGAATCATAACCCCACTGGGCAAATAAAGAGTTTCCAGGTTTGTTATGGATTTTTCAATCAGACTCAGCCTATGCCCATCCGTAGATACCATCCTGAGAAAGCTGCTTTCATCTTTCATAACCTTTTCGGTAAGCACTCCCGAGAGCTTGAACCCCATTTCTTCCGTGGTCACGGCGTAAATGGTCTTATTAATCATCTCACTCAGGATCTCTCCCCTTATATCCACCATTTCAACCCCTTCCGGTTCAACCAAGGTAGGAAATTCGTCCGCCGGTTGGCATGCCAGATCAAAACGCGCCACACCGTCTGTGATAAAAGCCCAATTATTCTCCTTCTCCTTAATATCAAAGTTGGTTCCCCTGCTTTCCTTTAAGATCTCGAAGAGCTTTCTTCCAGATATTGTCATGCTGCCTTCCTGTAAGACCTGTGCAGGCATTACCTGCTGAAACCCCAATTCAAGATCCGTTGCCGAAATCTGTAACTGCGTTCCGCCTGCATTTAATAGTACAGTGGACAAAATTGGCATATTGGTCCTTTTCTCTATGATGCTTTGGACTCTGGAAACGCACTTAAGGAGTTCCTGACGGTCGATCTTTATCTCCATTTTGCCCTCCATGTTAATAAATTTTGGTGTTTGAGCTAAGTTTGATTATTCTTATTCTTATATATTCTATAGAAAACTCTAATAATAATAAGTTACCGTCCATTTGTTGGATGGTCTTGTAAGTACTTGAATAAGAAAATAAATCTTTTCAGAGGTTTTAAAAAAACTTTAAAGAATTCTGACCTTATAATTCCTGAATCGGGGGCAATGACCAAGTTTTAAACACCCTTTAAACCAAAGATTTAAGAATATTTAAGTTAATGCCTTTTACCACAACATAATGGGATTTGTCAAAGAATTATATACTACATTTAGATGTAAGACCCGAACATTTTAGACTAGGAAATGCGTTTTAGTATCTGGTTCATATCATCAAGGACCGGGCTTTTTTCATCCTTTACATGCTTTTCCATACGTCTTACCGCGTATAGAACAGTTGAGTGATGTTTTTTGCCAAAGGCGTCACCAATCTCCTTGAGGGATAAACCGGTTAACCGCCTGGAAAGATACATCCCAAGTTGTCGCGGATATGAAAATTGACGTTTCTTTTGATCAGACAAGAGCTGAAACAAAGATATATTGAAATGGGCAACTATGGCTCTTTGTATATCCTTTACTCGTGTCTCATGGGTATTGACCTTGCTTGTGATGGTTTTAGCTGTGGACATGTCGATTTTCCGCTGGTAAAGGGAAGCATGAGCTTGAAGGTCAGACAACTGCTGTTCAAGGGTTTTTAGATCATTTGTACGGGTAGCCAGGAAAAATGCCACGTCTTCAGGTAAGAGAAAGCCTTTACCTTTTACCTTTTGCCTGATAATTTTTGTTATTGTCTCTTGCCCGGGGACCTTGATCTCCGCTAAAAGGCCCCACCCCAAACGCGATGTGAGCTTTGGGATGAGGTTTTTGATCTGGATGGGGGGAGAAGGTCCGGCAAAAACCATTTGCTTCTTGGATTCGTAAAATCCATTAAAGCAGGAAATCAGCTCTTGTTGAGATCCTTCAGACCCGGTCAGGAGGTGAATATCGTCAAGCAGGAGCAAGTCGAGATTTCTGTATTCTTGTCTGAACTTTGGGAGTTTTCCATCTCTTTTGGCGGTCAAGAAGTCTGAGGAGAATCGGTCTGCAGGTATATACCTGACCTTTGCCATTGGGTTTGTGTTGATGATCCGGTTTCCGATGGCATTCAAAAGGTGGGTCTTTCCAAGACTGAATTCGGAAAATATATATAATGGGTTATAATCAATGGCTGGTTTTCGTGCCACATTAAGCGCTGAGGCGTATGCAAAATGGTTACTGTTGGCTTGAATGAAGGTGCCAAGAGTTAAAAGGGGATTGAGCCGAGAAGCGGTACCCATATCGGAATGAGTGCCGTGTCCATGGTGCTGCGTGTCTGTCTCTGCCTCAGCGTCTGTGTAAGTGAAGCGGATTTTGGGAAGGAAATCCAGGTTGTTCTTAAAGGAGTCTTGGATTTGAGGGAGATAGTTATCGTGCAGCCAGGTTGCCACGAAGCGGTTTGGGACTTGGATCAGAGCCTGATCTTTGTCCAGATTCTTCAGCGCTGTGTTGGAGATCCATATATCGAATTCCGATTTTGACAGGCTGGACTTGAGGTTCTTTACGATACTGCTCCATACATCTATTTTTCTTGGCATAATAGGTATTTATAGATACGTACAATATTGACTGACACAATCAGATTATAGAGACTTTTTACAGAAAGTTCAACATCAATTTATCAGTAGAGGAGAGGAGCGATGACGATTTCAATAGCCTTAGCAGGTAAAGGCGGGACTGGAAAAACAACGATGGCAGGCCTTCTCATTAAATACTTTGTCGAGAAGGGAAAACGGCCTGTCCTGGGTGTCGACGCAGATCCCAATGCGAATCTAAATGAGGTCTTGGGGCTCGACGTGGGAGAGACCCTGGGTGAGGCCAGGGAGGAAATGAAAAAGGGGGTTTCAAGCGGCATGACCAAGGATGTCTATATGGAAATGAAGCTCCAAGAGGCGGTCGTTGAGGCATCCGGTTTTGATTTGGTGGTTATGGGAAGACCGGAGGGAGCAGGGTGTTATTGCGCTGCAAATAGTCTTTTGACGCAGTATTTGGATAAACTAATCGATAATTATCAATATGTCGTTATTGATAATGAGGCAGGAATGGAGCATATAAGCCGCCTTACAACCAATAATATTGACAGCCTCGTTGCCATATCAGATCCGACGCACAGAGGAATTCAAGCGGCCAGCAGGATCTTCAAGTTGGTAGATGAACTAACCCTCAATATCGCGAGAAAATCCCTTATCGTTAATCGGGCCAGGGAAGAACAGAAAGGAGCAATAGAGGAGGCAGTCAGTAAGTATGAGATGGAACTTGTTGGAATAGTACCCGAGGATCCCGTGGTACAGGAATTTGACCTTAAGGGGAGGGCGACCCTGGAGTTAGGGGCGGAGAGTATCGCCCTCAAGGCTTCTTACGCTATCTTCGAAACCCTCTTTTGATACTACGATATCTTGTATGTCTTAAGGAGCATCAACTCTTTTAATTTCCTGCAAAAATTGCTTGACAATGAATAGAAGTTTATCTATCTTGACCCAGCGACCTCACGTAAGGAGGTAATTTTTTTGCCCTGCCTTGTTATATTTTTCACAATTATCTGCCCGTCAAGAAAGCTGATAAGCGTGATCGATTACGATGTAGCTCACGGCTGAGGCAGGGGAAGATGGCGTAGATTATAACAATCCCTGGAAAAAATCCAAGAAGGAGGTACAGAAATTGGCTTTTGAGATTCCCAAACAGCCCTATTCCGGAAAGATAGGGGAGACAAGCATTGGAACGGGGGCTGCGGCTGTTACCCTGGGAGGAGAAGACTCATACCCGTTTTATCTGTTTGAGGGGAGCATGCCAAACCCCCCAAAGATCGCGATGGAGGTATGGGATTATGATCCCTCGGAGGAATGGCCAGCCGCGGCAGTTGAGCCGTTCAAGGATGTTATTTCTTCGCCCGAAGCCTGGGCAAAGAAATGTGTTGATGAATACGGGGCGGATATCATTGTCCTTCAGCTGAAGAGTACAGACCCCAATGGCATGGACAGGGTCCCGGAGGAGGCCGCTGAAGTGGCCAAGAAGGTGGCAGATGCTATTGATGTACCACTTGTCATGTGGGGAACAGCCGATAATCAAAAGGACGAAGACGTCTTGAAAAAGATTTCAGAGTCGTGCGAGGGAAAGAACCTCGCCCTGGCCCCTGTAGAGGAAGGAAACTACAAGGGAGTGGGCGCAGGTGCCCTCGGTTATGCCCATACGATTGTTGCTTCATCACCCATTGATGTGAACCTGGCCAAGCAGCTCAACATCTTGCTTGGAAACCTGGGGGTGCAAGGTGACAAGATTGTGGTGGATCCAACCACCGGGGGGTTGGGTTACGGCCTGGAATACAGCTATTCCGTTATGGAACGTATCATGATGGCTGCTCTGACCCAAGAGGATAACAAACTCCAGGTGCCCATGATCAACACCGTGGGAAACGAGGTATGGAAATCCAAAGAAGCCGGTCAGAGCATTGAAGAGGCCCCAACCCTTGGAGATGCTGAGAGGCGTGCCATCCTGATGGAGGCGGTTAGTGCTGTTTGCTATCTCCTTGGTGGATCAAACGTGGTCATTTTAAGACATCCGGAAAGTGTACGTCTGACACGCGCATTCATTGACCTTATGATCAACGGGGGCATGGCGAGCGATGTACAGGAGATTTCCAAGAGATTGGAACTTCAAGAGGCAGACCTGATTGCCCTATCGCCCGAACCGGTGCTTGATTTCGGTGACGAAAAGCCTCCGAAGGAAAAACCTGCCGAGCCCAAGGAAAAGGCTGCTGCCAAACCTGCCAAAAAGGAAAAGAAGGCCGCTGTCCCTCCGGAACCAAAGAAAAAGCCCGAGAAAGAGGTAAAGCCCAAGGAGGCGGAGACCAAGGCAGAGGCAGAAGAGGAAGCCAAGGCAAAGGCGGAGGTAGAGGCAAAGGCCAAGGCCGAAGCAGAGGCCAAGGCAAAGGCTGAGGAAGAGGCAAAGAAGAAAGCCGAAGACGAGGCCGAGAAGAAGGCGGAAAAGGAAGCCAAGATAAAGACTGAAGTTGAGGCAAAGGCCAAATCCGAGGCCAAGGAAAAGGAGAAGGAAGAACTACAGGCCCTCAGATATGAAAGGGCTCAGGAGAGGGAAAAACTGGAGGCCGAAAGAAAGGTTCTTGAGGGCGAAGAAGTGGCCAAGACGGCCGCGGCCCAACAGAAGACAATGGTTGAAAAGTTGATGGAGAATATTGATCGGATTCACAGGCGGATCTAAAGAGAAGGAGGAACCTGAAAATGGCATCAGAAGAAGCCAAGGCCAAGGTCGCTGAGACCAAGGCAAAAGCAAAGAAGGTGGCAAGGCCCGAGGATCTGAGTGTCGATCCGGCAACAGTTAAAATGCTTAAGCGGTCCAGGGAACTGGAGGTGGAGACCATCTTCGACCGTGCCCAGACCATGAAGGCCTGCAACATCGGTATTCAGGGGACATGTTGCAAGAATTGTGCTCAAGGACCCTGCAGATTGCCACTACCCAAATCCGGAATAGAGGGAGAGGATACAAGAAAAGGGCTCTGTGGGGCTACCCCCGAGACCATCGCATCCCGAAATTTTGCCAGGATGGTGGCGGCCGGTGCTTCAGCCCATTCGGACCATGGACGGGCCATTGCGGAGACGTTTCTGGCGGCTGCCAGAAAGGAAACAGAAGATTACAGGATCAAGGACACCAAAAAACTCCTGGATGTTGCACCCGATTACGGCGTTGATATTACTGTGGAAGGGGAAGACGGTGAAGTCCTTGAGCGGGATATCGACGAGATTGCAGTGGAATTGGGCGAAAACGCATTGGCCCAGTGGGGCCAGCAGACCGGGGAGCTTCTCATGGCCAAACGGGCCCCGGCCCCGCGTTATGATCTGTGGAAAAAGCTTGGGGTTATCCCCAGGGGGATAGACAGGGAGATCGTGGAGATCATGCACCGGACCCACATGGGTGTGGATCAGGATTATGAAAACCTGGTGGAGCAGTGTACACGGGCAGCCCTGGCGGACGGTTGGGGTGGTTCAATGATGGCCACCGATCTTCAGGACATACTTTTTGGCTGCCCTTACCCCTTAAAGAGTTCGGCCAACCTGGGAGTGCTGAAGGAAGACCATGTGAATATTATCATCCATGGTCATGAGCCGTTATTGAGCGAGATGATTGTCCAGGCCTCTGAACTTCCAGAGCTGCTCGAATATGCCAAAGAAAAGGGCGCCAAAGGGATCCAACTGAGTGGTATCTGCTGTACGGCAAATGAGATCCTTATGCGCCACGGTGTACCGTTGGCTGGGAACTATCTGCAGCAGGAGCTGGCCATCGTGACGGGAGCTGTGGATGCCATGGTGGTGGATGTCCAGTGCATTATGGAAAACGTGGCCAATGTCGCCGATTGTTTTCACACCAAGATAATAACCACCAATCCAAGGGCAAAGATAGCCTCTGGCCACACCCTGCACATCGAATTTGACGAACACACCGCATTTGACGATGCCAAGAAGATAGTGAAGACCGCAATTGACAACTTCCCGAACCGGGAGAAGGAAGTAATGATTCCGGATGATGCCTCAAACCTGATTGCCGGTTTTAGCTATGAGGCCATTAATTATCACCTGGGGGGAACCTTCAGGGGTTCATACACGCCCCTGAACGACAACATCATCAACGGCCGCATCCGGGGTGTTGCGGGTGTGGTGGGTTGTAACAACGCCCGGACCGTCCATGATGAGGGACACCTCACCATTGTCAAGGAATTGCTCAAACACGATGTGATTGTCCTCACAACCGGTTGTAACGCCATCACCTGCGGCAAGGCAGGGTTGCTGACACCTGAGTCCGCAAAGGTCTATTGCGGTCCCGGGTTGGCAGAGGTCTGCGAGACCGTCGGAATCCCGCCGGTACTCCATATGGGGGCCTGCGTGGATAATAGCCGAATCCTTATGGCGGCCACGGAAGTGGTAAAGGCAGGGGGCCTTGGAAATGACATCAGTGATCTTCCCGCGGCGGGTTCTGCGCCCGAGTGGATGAGCGAGAAGGCCATCGCTATTGGTCAGTATTTTGTCGCTTCCGGCGTATACACGATTTTTGGTGGAAACCTGCCGGTCAACGGAGCGCCCGTTTTTGAAAACTATCTGTTCGAGGAACTGGAAAATATCTATGGCGGCAAGTGGGACGTGGAAGCGGATCCCATCAGGCATGCCCATAAGATGATTGCTCACATCGATAAGAAGCGGAAGGCCCTGGGTATTGACAAGGCCCGGGAGAGGGTCCTCATGGATATGGCAGACCGGCAGAAGCTGGAGGCCGCATGATTAACCGTAAAAGTGCAGAGATATACCTCTTAAGAAGGGAGGAGAATAGGATATGTCAAAGTTAGTCGCGTTTGCAGCCATACAAGGCGCATACAACATCGTGTCAAAGGCAGAAGGAAAGTACAAGAGGGCCCTGGAGACCTATGGCGGTAGTCAGAAGTTGGAATTCCCAAACACGGCCTATTACCTACCCATTATTTATTCATTGACCGGGATGAAGGTGACGGATCTGGATTCAGCGAAAAAACCCCTTGAATTCGCCCGGAAGCTTTTACCTCCCCATGTAAAGAACGATTGCTATCTTCCCTACCTGGGACCGTTACTGGATGCAGGGATGGTCACCCTTTTCGCAGAGGAGATTGCCGAGGCGATTCGTTATGTGGAAGACCCCGATTTTTACCAGCCAGAAGTGGAAGATCCGGATATTGAAAACGGGAAAATTTGGCTCGGGGCGGCGGACGATGCCATCATGCGGAAGCGCGGGGTAGAGTTCGTGGACGGGACGGCCCCGGGTTTTGCCGCCATTGTGGGGTCTGCCCCTGATTCGGCCACGGCCAAGAAGATGGCCGAAGAATATCAGCTAAAGACCATCTATGTATTTATGGCTGCCAATCAGAACGGCACCACCTTTACAGAGCAGCTTATCGAAGAGGACGTGCAGATCGGGTGGAACACCCGTCTTGTCCCCTTCGGGCCGGATATATCGGCCGCCGTGTTTGCCCTGGGCTTTGCAAACCGGGCCGGCATGGCCTTTGGCGGGATTCAGCCCGGTGATTACAAGAAGATGCTTCAATACCAGAAAGACCGGGTCTTTGCCTTTGTAAACGCCCTGGGGGACGTCAACGCCGAGTGGGCGGCCAACGCCGCCGGATGTGTCAACTGGGGTTTCCCCACCATTGCCGACACGGATATCCCGGAGATTCTGCCCACCGGGGTCTGCACCTATGAGCACGTGGTGGCCAATGTTACCCACGATGAGATGCCCTCCAAATCCATCGAGGTCAGGGGCCTCAAGGTGACCATCACCGAAATCGATATCCCCCTGGCCTATGGCCCCGCCTTTGAGGGCGAACGCGTTCGAAAGGATGACCTCTTTCTTGAGATGGGCGGCGGAAAGAGCCACTGCACGGAACTCTGCAAGATGGCGGAGATGGACGAGATAGAAGACGGCGAGGTAGAGGTGATCGGTCCTGATGTGGCGGATATAAAGAAGGGCGATCGGTTGCCTCTGGGAATCTATGTGCAGGTGGCCGGCCGGCAAATGCAGCCCGACTTTGAGCCCATCCTGGAGAGGCAGATTCATCATCTTATCAACTATGCCCAGGGCATCATGCACATTGGACAGCGGGATATTGCCTGGATCCGTGTGGGCGATCAGGCCATAGACAAGGGTTTTAGCCTGAAAGATATCGGTGTGATCATCCATGCCAAGTTCCACCAGGATTTTGGGAGCATCCTGGACAAGGTAAAGGTAACCCTTTACACCAAAAACGAGGATGTGGATAAGCTGACAGAAAGGGCCAAGGCCGAATACAGCACAAGGGATGACCGTGTTGAGAAGATGACCGATGAGAGCGTGGAAACCTATTATTCATGTACCCTCTGCCAGTCCTTTGCCCCCAGCCATGTCTGTATGGTCAGCCCGGAGCGAACAGGGCTTTGCGGGGCCTACAACTGGATGGACTGCAAGGCCTCCTTTGAGATCAACCCGACCGGTCCCAACCAGCCAGTGGAAAAAGGCGAGTGCCTTGATGATAAATTTGGCCAGTGGAAAGGCGTCAATGACTTTGTCTATAAGGCATCGCGTCAGACCGTAGACCATTACAACTTTTACAGTATGTTGATCGACCCCATGACCACCTGCGGGTGTTGTGAGTGTATTGCCGCGGTCCTGCCGACCTGTAACGGGGTCATGACGGTCCACCGTGACTATACGGGTGAAACCCCCTCAGGGATGAAGTTCACCACCCTGGCAGGTGTCATGGGCGGCGGGCAATCCTCCCCCGGTTTTGTGGGTCATTCAAAATATAATATCACCCAGGGCAAGTTTATTGTCGGTGATGGTGGTCTCCTGAGGATGGTGTGGATGCCCAAGTCCCTGAAGGAAGAAATAAAAGACCGCCTGCTAAAACGGGGAGAGGATATGGGTGTGCCGGATCTGATCGACCGGATCGCCGATGAGACCGTTGGGATAACCGAGGAAGAAATTCTTCCCTTCCTCCAGGAAAAGGATCATCCTGCCCTGAAGATGGATTCCATCGTGGGTTGATTTGACTTGTGGGTTTTCAGGGGAGCTTTTTGTTGGGCCGGGGCGACCGCAGGGTTGCCCCTGACCTGAAATATGGAACCAAGAGTTTGTGATAGTTAGGAGTAAATTATGGGACTGACTGGAATTCAGATTTTTAAATTGTTGCCTAAGACAAACTGTGGGGAGTGCGGTGTTCCCACCTGCCTGGCCTTTGCCATGAATCTGGCCTCGGGAAAGGCGGAATTGGATGCATGCCCCTATGTTTCTGATGAGGCGAGGGAGCAATTGGCAGAGGCATCTGCCCCGCCGATCCGGCCGGTTGCCATCGGTGCGGGGGGCAGGGCGTTTAAGACAGGGGGTGAAACGGTCATGTTCAGGCATGAAAAGACCTTTTACAACCCCACGGGACTGGCCGCTATGATCGCCTCTGACATGGATACCGATGCGTTGGAGAAAAAGCTGAAGGAGTGGAACGCCCTCCAGTATGAGAGGGTGGGGTTGAACCTCAGGCCGGAGTTGGTTGCCCTCAAAGACGCAAATGGCGAGGGGTCGTCCTTTGCGGCAGTGGCAAAGAAGATCGCAGAGGAGAGCGAATTTGGCCTGGTCCTCATGAGCGAGAATGTTCGGGCACTAGGGGAGGCAGCGGCGGCTACGGCCTTCAAAAAACCCCTTCTCTACGCAGCCACCGCTGAAAATGTTGAAGAGATGGGAACGCTGGCCAAAGAAAGGAGTTTGCCCTTGGCAGTAAAGGCTGACAGTGTCGAAGGCCTGATTCCCCTGAGCGATAAATTGACAGAGATGGGGCTCAAGGATCTGGTCTTGGATTCTGGCTCCAGAGAGATGAAACAGCTCTTTGAGGACCAGGTGGTTATCCGGAGGGCCCCCCTCAAGGCGGGGAATCGCTCTTTGGGTTTTCCGACAATTACCTTTCCCTGCGAGATGGCGGGCAACCTGGATATGGAGACGGTTATCGCCTCGATGCTTATCGCGAAGTATGCAGGGATCGTGGTCCTCTCGGATTTTAAAGGAGAGAGCCTTTTCCCCTTGCTGCTCGAGAGGCTGAACATCTTCACCGATCCCCAGCGACCCATGACGGTGACACAGGGTATATACGAAATCGGCGGACCGGATGAGAACTCGCCGGTGCTCATTACAACCAACTTCTCTCTGACCTACTTTATTGTCAGTGGAGAGATTGAGGGAAGCCGGGTGCCCAGTTGGCTGCTCATTATGGACACGGAAGGCCTCTCGGTCATGACCGCTTGGGCAGCCGGAAAGTTTGCGGGCGATGCCGTGGCGACCTTTGTCAAGAAATGTGGCATTGCCGATAAGGTTGCCCACAGGAAAATCATCATCCCGGGTTATTCAGCGGCCATCAGTGGAGAAATGGAAGAGGATCTACCGGACTGGGAGATTATGATCGGACCCAGGGATGCGTCTTTGATCCCCAAGTTCTTGAAGGATATGGGTTAACAAGGCGTGTGATGTGATGGCCTGTAACGGTTCATCGCCCCAGACCCGAAAACCGATGAACTCAACGGAAACGATAAACAATAGAGATAGGGAGTCTGACCATGCGATTGATTGGCGAGAATTTAAATGTGATCAGCACGGTGATCGGAAAGGCCTTTAAGGAAAAGGACCCGGGTCCCATCGCTGAAGAGGCCAAGCAGCAGAAAGAAAAGGGGATGGACTGGATCGACATCAACCTGGGCCCGGCAAGAAAGGGTGGGGCCGAGTTGATGGAATTTGTCGTAAAAACGGTTCAGGAGGCCGTCGGGGAGGATCCACCATTGTGCCTTGATACCTCGAATATCGAGGCCATGGAGGCAGGCCTTGCCGCCCACAAGGGGAAGGCCATCATCAATTCGATCATGTGCAGGCCGGAGCGGTATGAGAAGATGATACCGCTGGCCGTCAAATACAAGGCCAACATGATCGCGCTGATGTGGGGACCGGAAGGGCTTCCAAGGGATGAGAACGAGAGGGGTGCCCTGGCTGCTGAACTCATCTATGCGGCCAATGAAGCAGGGGTTCCCAATGAGGATATCTTTGTGGATGGAATCGTGACGCCCGTAAACATTCAGCAGCCGCAGCTAATCAGCCTTATGGCCTTCCAGGAGATGCTCCAGGACATGTTCCCGGGGGTCAAATCCACCTGCGGACTCTCAAATATCTCCAATGGTCCACCCGAACACCTGAGACCTATCCTGAATCAGACCTACATGGTGATGTTGGAAAGAAAAGGGATGCATTCTTGTATTGCCGATGCGTACGACGACGGCCTCATCGCAATAGCCAGGGGGGAAAGCCCTGAGGTTGTGGAGGTCATACACAAAGTCATGGACGATGAGGCCATCGATATGGACTCCCTTTCCAAGGAGTTCCAAGGCTATGTAAAGACAGCGAAGGTGATCTTGGGCCAGTCCCTTTATTCGGATTCCTGGCTTGAGCTGTAGCCTGGTTTTGGGTTGAACACTTAAGAGTGATACTTGAGACATTTACGGGGCTTTCCCGCACGACCGAGGTTATGAGGGAAAGCCCCTTTTTTGTGCAGCGGTTCTCTTGTTGCGGCCAGGAGGTTGCAATTGATCAAAAGGTTCGGTAGCATCTA
This sequence comes from Desulfobacteraceae bacterium, assembly GCA_013203065.1. The sequence continues at coordinate 16,229 of JABMQV010000183.1, forward strand.
AAGAGGTTGATGGAAAAAGACCCGAGACGGGAATACCCTCAACGGAAA
>JABMQV010000184.1 GCA_013203065.1 Desulfobacteraceae bacterium
CCTGACGGGAACACCATCACCACTGCCGAGCATACCATCGCCATGATCATGGCCCTGTCGAGAAATATCCCCCAGGCAACGGCGTCACTCAAGGATGGCAAATGGGAAAAGAAGAAACTCAAGGGCCAGGAGCTTTTCAACAAGACATTGGGGCTCATCGGTGTGGGACATATCGGGCAGATTGTAGCTGACAGGGCCAAGGGAATGAAGATGAAGGTCATTGTGTTTGATCCCTACATAAAACCCGAGACCGTTGAAAAGCTGGATTTTGAACCGGTCTCCTTTGAGGAATTGCTGCAAAGGGTGGACTACCTTACCATCCATACACCGAAGACCGATGAGACGGTCAATATGATCAACAAGGATGCCATTTCTAAAATGAAGAAAGGGGCAATGGTAATCAATTGTGCCCGCGGGGGTATCGTCAATGAAAAAGATCTCTACGAAGCCGTAGAATCGGGGCATCTGGGAGGTGCGGCCTTGGATGTCTTTGAGACAGAACCCCCCGGAAAAATTGACCTTATGGGCCTCTCCAATTTTGTCTGCACCCCCCATCTGGGGGCTTCCACCACAGAGGCCCAGGACAACGTGGCAAAAGATGTGGCCGAACAGATCGTGGCCTATCTCCTTCACGGGACCGTAAAAAATGCAGTGAACGTCCCCAGTATCAGTGCGGAGTTGATGACCACCCTGAGGCCTTTTGCCCTCTTGGTGGAGCGGATGGGGTCTTTCCAATCCCAGTTGGCTGACAGTGCTGTGGTAGGGGCCCAGATTGATTACTCAGGGCGCGTAGCTGAGTATGATGTGACCCCCTTGACCACGGCCATGTTGAAGGGGCTGCTCACACCGATCTTAAAAGACGATGTTAACTTTGTAAATGCACCCCATATAGCCTCTGAACGAGGAATAAAGGTGGTGGAGTCCAAGAGCAAGACCTCTGAGGATTTCGCCAGTCTGGTGAAACTGACCGTAAAGACCCTGGAGGGCAAGAACATCATCTCGGGAACCATCTTTGGCAAGAACATGCCCAGGATCCTGCGCATCAATAACTTCTACTTGGAAGCGATGCCTGAAGGGCACAATCTCCTGATTCAGAATCAAGATAGCCCTGGAATCATTGGAAGTATAGCGACTGCTCTGGGCAAGAACATGATTAATATCAGCCGGATGCAGGTGGGGGAAGAGAGGCAGGAAAAACAGAATGTGATTTTGTTGACTACAAGTTCAATCGCAAGTGACGAAATCCTTGAGGAGCTTCGCAGCCTTGAGAAGGTTTATTCGGTAAGGAGAATAGAGTTGTAGGGGGCGGGAGTTCATAAATACGGACACTATTGGTGAGGAGTGTAACCATGGCTGAAGAAGAAAAAGGCTTTATTATTAAGGACAAGAGGTCTTTTGACGAAAAGGGAGATCTGAAGGATGAGAAGCCTCAGGAAGAGGAAAAGAAGGTAAAAGAGGAAATGGAGAAGCAGGCACCGGAAGAAGAGGCCGAAAGGCCCCCCCTGCCGGAGATCAATTTTACCTCACTGGTTTTTAGTCTCAGTTCCTCTGCACTCTTCCATTGTGGCGAGATTGCGGACCCCCAGACAGGTGAAAGGAACAAAGACCTGCCTCTTGCAAAGCATGCTATCGATACCATCGCAATGTTGAAGGAGAAGACAGAGGGCAATCTGACAGAAGAAGAGCAAAAATTCATGGACAATGTCTTGACAGACCTGAGGTGGCGATATGTCAACGCAAAAAAGTAGGCTCCCGATCCACAAATCCCGGGCCTATCTAAACTCTAGGAGGCTTTATGAACGGAAAGTCCAGTAAGCAGGATAAACCACGTTTGGCCGGATGGGCCGTTTTCGCCATTCTGGCCGGCTTTGTCGTCGCTATCTCTGTCACCCAGGTCACTACTACGGGAGCCCAGGGGACACCTCTCTTACCAAACGCCCCCGCCTCATTTTCGCGGCTCGTCAAGGAAGCGAGGCCCTCTGTGGTCAACATCAGTACGGTAAAGACCATCAAGGGCGGGATGCAGATCCCCCATCCCTTTGGCGGTCCTTCCGGCCCCGAGGATCCTTTTGGGGACTTTTTTGATCGATTTTTCAGGGACCGGTTACCCAAGGACTTTAAGCAGAAGAGCCTTGGATCCGGCTTTATCATAGACAAACGCGGCTTTATTTTGACCAATAACCATGTGGTCGAAAAGACCGACAAGATCACCGTTAAACTGGCAGAAGGTGATAAGGAATTCGATGCCAAGATTATTGGCCGAGATCCCAAGACCGATCTGGCCCTCATCCGGATTGAGACCGAACGACCTTTAAAACCGCTTCCCCTGGGGGATTCGGATAAACTTGAGGTGGGTGACTGGGTGGTGGCCATCGGGAACCCTTTTGGTCTGGGTAACACGGTCACTTCCGGCATTGTGAGCGCCAAGTACCGACGCATCGGGGCGGGATCCTATGACAATTTTATCCAGACGGACGCCTCCATCAATCCGGGAAACAGTGGCGGTCCCCTTTTAAACACCGCCGGTCAGGTGATCGGGATTAATTCAGCCATTTTTTCAAGGACCGGTGGCAATATAGGTATTGGATTTGCTATCCCCATAAATATGGCCAAAGACCTCTTGCCCCAACTCAAGGAGGGCAAGGTGGTGAGGGGCTGGCTGGGCGTTATGATCCAAGAAATCACCCCCGAGTTAAAGGGGAAGCTTAATCTGAAGGATGAAAAGGGCGCTTTGGTGGCAGATGTCACAAAGGAGAGCCCTGCGGATCAGGCAGGGGTGAAGCGGGGGGATGTGATCGTTTCCTTTGACGGCAAAGAGATCAAAGAAATGAGGGAATTGCCGTATGTTGTGGGATCCACCCCAGTGGGCAAAGAGGTTCCGGTTGAGGTAATCCGGAAGGGTAAGGAAAAGACCCTCCAGATCAAGATTGGTGAATTGAAAGAAGAGAAGAAGCCCGAGGAAGGGGGCCACCAGCCAAGACCTGAACTCGGCATGACCGTTGAAGAGCTTACACCCCAACTGGCGCGAAATCTCGGCCTGTCTGATACCAGCGGGCTTGTGGTTATGCACGTTGAGAACAATTCCCCTGCAGGGGAAGCGGGGGTTAGGAACGGCGACATATTATTGGAGATAGACCAATCTCCCGTCAAGGGCCGTGAGGATTTCCACAAAAAGATTCAGACCTATAAGAAGGGAGATACTGTCCTGCTACTAATCAAGCGGGGTGGGGCGACCCTCTATCTGACACTGAAGGTCTCGGAATAGGTGTTGGATTGTTTCGCCCTGGCGTGCTAATCTCC
>JABMQV010000185.1 GCA_013203065.1 Desulfobacteraceae bacterium
ATTTTTTTCAGTAAACCTTCCACATTCCATCCAGCGCAAAAATAACTTAGCGCTTATGGGGGTGATCCCATGACCACCGGCTTTTTAATCCGAACGCTTTAACCCCCCCAATTTACCCCCCTAGATCGGGATTGATAAACTCGATCTTGTCGCCCTCCTTTACAACCGTGGCGGCGTGCTTTTCCGGATACACAAATTCCCCGTTACGTTCCACAATCATATGGGCCTTTTTATCTTGAAAACGTCCGATGAGATCCGTTATGGAGGAATTTTCCGGTACGTTTTCCGTAACACCATTTATTGTTATTTCCATTGTCGTTTCCATCACGTATCTTTACTTTGTTGAATTGAAATTCTCTTGAACCATACGGTCCATGATTTCCGCGGCAAGTCTCGCAAAAGAGATGTCATTGATATGAAACTCAACCTCCTGGACAGGGGTCTTAGGGTTGAGGCCCTGTTTTAGCCTTTGGATGAATACATCGCTGACACTCGGATCATATAAGGGACCGCCTTTGCGGTCAGCTTCCGACCACCCCAATGTGGGGATGAGCACCCGGGTATTTGCAGTGTCAAGATTGAGTTTTTCTGCCAATTGGCCGGCAAGAAACCGGGTCTCCTCTGTGTTTAACCGGATGGCGGAACGGAAGTCATAAAAAAAGATCTTGCGATCCTTGAATTCACCGGGGATGTCATCCCGTGTAAACTCCAGGACCGCGCAATCCAGCCCCCCTGGCACTACCAACCGCGGTATATTACGCCCGGGAACCGGTTCCAGCCTTTGAGGACCTATCCCACTGCAGTAACCACCCATCAACTCATCTGCCAGTTCATGGGTCCCCAGATCCAAAATGGCGTCAAAATACCCTTCCGCCGCCAACCCCTCCATGGCCATGCCTCCGGTTCCGTTGGCATGGAAAGGGACGACCTCATACCCCATCCCTTCCAGGGACTGTTTGATCCCCTCGGCTGCCGGTGTGATAAATCCAAAAAAGGTCAGGGCAATCCGTTTTTTCACCACGGGCGGTTCCCAATCACTTTGTACCATGCCGCAAATGGCCCCTGCCGCCTGATCAAGTATCTTGCCCGAAATGCTATTTATTCCCAAAAGGTCCACAACGCTGTGTAGCATGGTGATATCCCTGGTCCCCACAATAGTGGACATGTCGCGGGATGCCACTGTGGAGATCATGATCTTTGGGATGCCCAAGGGGAGGACATGCATGATGCTGGTCCCGATATGAGTCCCGGTACCTCCCCCGGCCGAGATTATTCCACAGATTTCCCCCTTCTGGTACAACTGCCGGACCAGTTCCTCTGCCCGTATCAGGACCCCCTGAATGGCCTTGTCCCGTCCCTTTTCGTTTTTCCCTTCCCCCTTTCCCATTTCCTCGAACAGGTCGTGATCTGCCTGGAACGTAGCGGGTGTCTTGGTTCCCACATTAATGGTCAGGACCCGGCCTCCCCTTTTCTCGATACATCGCTTCAGAAAACAATGTTCTTCGCCCTTGGAGTCAAATGTTCCAACAACCGCGATTGCGGCATTCCTTTTCATAACCCTTCAAGCCTCCCTCGAATACCAAACCCACTGCTAAAACCCTCAAGATCAGACACCTGAGGCGTATCATCGTCCCATTCAGGGAGCATCAGCCCACACAGACCATTATATGAACTTAAATCTAATCCTATGTGTTCACACACAGACATGCACCAGGATCACTATTTTCGAATCCGCTGTCTCTGCTCGTCTTTTGCAGCGAGATCTGCCAGACCGCCCCGACCGAATTTCTTGATCTTTATGCCGCCGGACAGTCTGGGGAAATCGTTCATGATACAAAGCTCATCGGGGAGTTTGTGGGGTGCAACCTTATCTTTGAGGACATTCCGAACTTCTTCAAGAGTGATTGCCTGACCCTTCGTGGGGATCACACAGGCGCAGATGGACTCTCCCAAGACGGGATTCGGGGTTGCAACAATGCAGACCTGTTCAATCTTGGGGTGCTCACTGAGGATACATTCGAGTTCATGAGGATAGATCTTATAACCCCCGCGATTAATCAGATCTTTGGTTCGTCCGAATATTCTGATGTACCCGTCCTTCTCCCTGGATGCCAGATCTCCCATAAAGAGCCATCCATCAATGATCTGCCTTCGGGTTTCCTCTGGATTTTCCCAATAGCCTTTCATCACATGCCATCCCTTAAGGGTCAGCTCTCCGATCTGTCCGCCCTTCAGTTCCTTGTGGGTGACAGGATCTGCCACGCGCATGCGGGTGCCGGACACTGGCCGGCCAATGTATTTTTCTCTGATTTTCAGGGGCGAAGGGAAGGGGCACATGGTGCCCAGGCCGGGTCCCACCTCGGAAGCACCCCAGAACGTTGTCAGATAGACCCCCATCTCCTTTTCAACCCGGGTGATCAGACCTTCGGGTGCGATCATTCCTGCGATTAGACCGGCTCTAAGAGAACTGAGGTCATAATCCGGCCGAGCA
>JABMQV010000186.1 GCA_013203065.1 Desulfobacteraceae bacterium
ACACTCTTGTCTTTTTAATGTAGGATTTCGACGGCTTGGATAGGTCTGCCATTGTCAAAAGGGTTTGGCTGCGGCCGTATGTCAACGATTTGTTCGTCGCCAAAAAATGGCCCTACCTGCTCCCGTTGCCGCGAATTTCTTGCCTCAGACGAGGCCGCCTGAGCGGGTTGAAAAACTATTGGGTTCAATTTGTGAATGCGAATATCACATTTAATCCCAAGCACTGATAGTCAACTGGGGCGAAGAAGAAAAAAGCAGGTGCCCGAACCTGCGGTCCATGATTCTTCCCCATGACACAAAGGGTTTTATGGACGAAAAGACTTGCCTTCCCTTTACCCGTATCTGTTTCAAGAATCGATTTCGTTACCTGTTTGTTTCTCTTTTGGCGATGCTTGTCATAGGTCCGTTTGTTGAAGGTTTCGCCTACCTCCAAATACTCTTCAGCGTTTTCCTCACCGCCATTTTCATATCCGCTATTTATGCCATAAGTCAGGAAAGGCGTCATACGCTCATTGCCTCATTTTTGGCTCTGCCGGCGCTCGGGTTTACATGGGCAACGTATTTTACACAAAGCATTGCCTTTTCTCTGGTGAGCAGTTTTTTGGGTGCGGTGTTTTTTATTTTTATCGCCATTAACATTTTGGCCTTTATCTCTCAACAGGGCCATGTTACTACGGACATGATCATTGGTGCGGCCGTGGTTTACCTCCTCATTGCAATGACGTGGTTGACTGCCTATGAGATCATAGAGACACTTCACCCCGGATCATTCGCCATGCCTGAAGGTCAACTGCAGGACAGCAGATACCTTTTTCTTTATTACAGCCTTGTCACGATCACCACACTGGGGTATGGAGACGTGACGCCCTTGACCAGCGTGGCAAGCAGTTTTTCAGCTCTCGAGGCCGTTGTGGGTCAGCTTTATCTGGTTATCACGGTGGCGTGGCTGGTAGGAGTACACGTATCACAATCCAAGAACAGAAAATCTCCGGAAAACACGTCTACCCCTTAGATCTGACTTTCACCCCGAGCATTTCTTCAAGGGGTCGGATGACCGCCGGATGATATTGTTTCCCCACGCCTGCCGCAATGCCCTGCTGATAAAACTGTGCGGTGAGTCCCGTAAAAAAGAGGGGGACATTCAAAGACGCACCGGTCTTCAGCGCGAAGCCGATGTCTTTCAGCATGTATTCCACAGAAAAGACCCCCTCTTCAAATTTCCCTTCCATTACCGCGTTCTTGATGTGATTCTGGAGAGCGAAACTGTTGGCCGACCCGTTTCCCAACGCCTCCAGCAAGGTGTCGGGCGCTACGCCGCCTTTGACGCCCATGACAAGTGCTTCGGACAAAAGGGCCACAGTCCCGGCGAGGATTTGATTATTGATGATTTTCAGGAGTTCACCCGTGCCCAGCCCGCCGATGTAGAAGAGATCCGAACCCATGGCACCAAGGAGATCCCTGCACTTCTCGAAAACTTCCTTTTTACCGCCAATAAAAATCGCCAGGGTTCCTTGTTCTGCAGCTTTGACGGTTCTGGCCACCGGAGCATCGATCATGTCAACACCCTTCTCCTCGAGTGCTGCCCCGACCTCCTTTGTCGTGATGGGGTCTATGGTACTCATGTCTATCACGATGGACCCCTTTTCCGCCCCGTGAATGACGCCAGACTCACCAAGAACTGCATTCCTCACATTTTCAGAGCTTGGTAATACGGTGATGATGACATCCGCACCCTGGGCCACGTCTTTTGACGATTTCCCAATGTCTCCGCCCAACCGACGCCAGTACTCTTCATCTCCTTCCCGAAATATCAAATCAAAGACAGTTAACTGATATCCCTTCTTGAGTAAATTTGTTGCCATGGGTCTTCCCATAGCGCCAAGACCTATAAATCCGACTTTTGTCATGGTTTTATCCCCCTTTCCGTGAAAGTTTACTATATCTACATTTTATGAGATGACAAGCTCAAACCGCCCCGCCTGATTTTATTTTTTATTTGACAAAATATAAAATAAAGTCTTATTTTTCTTAATGACCGTGGCAGTACCTCAAACAAACGACGCTCTGCCAACTCGTTGATGGGCCCTCAATGTTGCATGAATCTAACTTCTTAATAAATTCGGGAGAAAGAATGGGATTTGTGGAGTGGGGTTCAGGTGTTTCTTGAAGGCGCTCTCTCAAAGTGAATTTACCACTCACTTCCGCAGTGGTTGGTATTTGGATACTATATG
>JABMQV010000187.1 GCA_013203065.1 Desulfobacteraceae bacterium
CTTTCTCAAATTCTGGCGGATTCGGACCACCCGGCCATAAAGGGTTCCGGAAAAGATGTCAACGAATCCCTGCTAAACTGGGTCAGGCTCTTTGCCCTACTTGACTTCAACATCTACCTTAGATTGGAGAACTACCTCGGTACAAAGGACGGATTTCCTCTCTATATGGGCCTCTGGGAGACTTTTGCGCTGTCAGGGCTGGATGACGTTAAGAAGGCAGTGGGGATCTCGGGCCCGGATGATGTGGATATGGATAAGCTTGGCGAACTCTCCAGGATCTATTGGGAATTAATTGCCTGTCCATATAAGGTGACCCGGCATGACGAAAATGTCCATGAAGCAGAAATACTTTGTTGCCCCTATTGGTACAGTATGAGAGAAATTCTGGGGGAAGAAACCGCCCGCTCCATGACCCTCAAATGTGAGGCACCCGTTTCGACCAACTATTATGAGGCAATCTTGAAGGCACTTGGGGTATTTGACCGGTATTCTTTTACCATGGATAAATTTCTCTGCTGCGGGGATGATGTCTGCCGCGTCAGGTTCACAAAGCGGTCATAAAGCGAAAGGGCGATACGTCAAGGACATTCACCAATAATGGTATGGAGGAGCTTGCTATGGCAAAAATTTTGATTATTTATCAGTCCAAAACAGGGAACACAGCGGCTATGTCAGAGGCCGTTGAGGAAGGTGTCAAAGATGAGGGAATCGAAGTGGTCCGAAAAAAAATTGAGGAAACGAGTCTGGATGATTTGCTCGAGCCCCAAGGGATCATTATCGGAGCACCCACCTACTTCGCGGCCACAACGGCAGAGGTCAAAAAGTTGATTGATGGGAGTATCAAGCACTTCAAAAAACTGGAGGGGAAAGTCGGCGCGGCCTTTTCTTCCTGCGGAGATTTGGGAGGCGGCGGAGAGACGGCCATCCTGGATATCCTGCGGGCTTTTCTGGTTCACGGGATGATTGTTCCCGGTTTTGTCTCAGGCGGTCATTATGGGCCGCTTTCGGTGGGGACCCCGGATGATGAACGCAAGAAGGTCTGTAGGGAGTTCGGGGCAAACATCGCGAGGATCGTCAAAAAGATCCATGGGGCGGGATAGGTGGAGGTGTTTCCATGGTAACCCGGGAAGAAAAGGTCATACTGGAAGGAATCAACCCGTGGGAAATGTACGAATGGGACCGCTACCTTTCCCAGGACATCGGCAGCCGCATGTCAGGCACGGAGGGTGATCGCAAGGCCATTGAATGGATTTCGGATCACTTTACCGCGCAGGAGTTGAAGGTGGAGCTTGATGGTTTCAACACCTTGTCCTGGGAATACGGGGGCACTACCTTCAAGGCAGGGGCCCCACTTGATCGTGCGCTGGTGTCACGGGCCGCATACTATTCATATCCCACACCCGAAGGGGGGGTGGAGGGCGATTTGGTATTTGTGGGCAAGGGAACGGAAGAGGAATTCGCTGTAGCCGATGTGAGAGGAAAGATAGCCCTGGCACAGGCCAGCTCAGCAGACCCGTTGTTCTGGCTCGGAAGCCTTTCCACCAGGGCAAAGCGACATGGGGCATTGGCATTTGTGGTATGCAACGGAAGCCCCGTGGCCTTCACCCCATCCCACTCTTACGGGAGGTGGGACCACAGCCGCGGTTGGGAACATGAGTACCCGGGTCAGGATCAAAGCGTTCCCTGTGTGACCATTGGAAGTACAGATGCCATGGAATTGCTCCACGCCGTTGGACGGGGTGCGGTTCGTGCACATATACAGGTCGATTGCTTGATAGAGCCCCGGGATGGCGGTAATGTTCGCGCCTTTATAACGGGCGCTCAAGAACCGAGGGAAAGGGTGTTGATTCACGCACACCGGGATGACGGCGCCTGCAGTGGCGCCAACGACAATGGCACCGGTACGGTGGTCATAATGAAGCTTGCGGAGATAATGGCCAAACTGCCTGCGCCAAAACGCACCATCGAATTCATCTCCACCGGCTCCGAGGAGGGTATCTCCGATGGCATGGTCCAATACATTACCAACAGGGAAAAGGAGGGAACCCTTCTGGATGCGGTTGCCGGCTTCAATATTGACATGGTAGGGGTGGGTGGCCCGGCCCGTATCGTTGACGGAGGTACCTACCCGGACCAACCCGACCATCAGGTAAAACACAACAGGGTACTCAACGACTTTGTGGAGAATGTTGGGAAGGAGATCGGGGTGCACCTCGGTCATCTGTGGGGAGGATGGGGCACACCCGAGGAGGGTCATCTCAACGAACACGGGGTGCCAGCCATGTGCATTTGGAAGGCCGATGATCCCAACTACCATAGCGACAACGAGCATGTGGATAATATTGACTGGAATGGCGTCAAGGCGGTGGCCCAGGTCATCGGGGTGGCCGCCTGGCGAGTGGCCAACGACACGAGCATCGTTTTCCCGCGGTGACAGGGGGCTGTCATAAAAGGGTGACGCAGTTCACTGCAAAAAATGCCCGATGTTCCATCACTCCATTACTCCAAGCCCCAGATTGTTATGGGGGTGTTGACGGAGATGAGGGCACAAAGAGATGCGCTGTAAACGTATACGGAATCGTTTAGAGCATACAGGGAGGATTTAGCATTGATCATCGGTATTCCCACAGAATTGAAAGTGGCCGAGAAAAGGGTGGGGGTTACCCCCTCCGGGGTCAGGACACTGGTGCAAGCGGGCCATCAGGTTCTGATTCAATCGGGGGCCGGCCTGGGGAGCGGTTTTGTTGATGAAAGCTACACTCAGGCGGGTGCCCAAATCAAGGGGAATAGTCAGGAGGTATGGGCGGATTCGGACATGATCCTGAAAGTAAAGGAACCCCTTCCCCAGGAATTTGATTTGATGCGGGAGGACCAGATAGTATTTACCTATCTGCATCTGGCCGCCGACAAGGATCTCACGGAAAAGCTGATTGAGAAAAAGATTGTCGGCATTGCCTACGAGACGATTCAGACCGAAAACGGCTCATTGCCTCTTTTGGCACCCATGAGCGCTGTTGCCGGGCGACTGGCTGTCCAGGCAGGGGC
>JABMQV010000188.1 GCA_013203065.1 Desulfobacteraceae bacterium
AGCCGCCTCTTCGTAACCGGAGGTTCCATTGATCTGACCCGCATGGAAAAGACCTTCCACCAATTTGGTCTCCTGGGTGGGTTTGAGTTGAAGGGGGTTGATGTAATCATATTCAATGGCGTATCCGGGTCTCACGATATCCGCCTTCTCCAGACCTGGGACCGACCGAACCATCCGGACCTGAACATCAATGGGCAAACTGGTAGCCAGGCCATTGGGATAGACCTCGGCCGTATCCAGACCCTCCGGTTCAAGGAATATCTGATGCCTCTCCTTTTCGGCAAAGCGGACCACCTTATCCTCAATGGAAGGACAATATCTGGCACCCGTTCCCTTAATGATGCCACTGTAAAGGGGAGATCGGTCCAGGCCCTGTCTGATAAACTCGTGGGCCCTCTTGTTTGTATAGGTGATATGGCAGGGGACTTGAGGCAGGGGGATCTTAGTGGTCGTAAAGGAAAACGGTCTTGGATTTTCATCTCCCTCCTGAATTGTCAACCCATCATAATCGATGGTCCTCCCGTTTAACCGGGGGGTTGTGCCGGTCTTCAACCGTCCCAGTTTGAAACCAAGCTTTTCAAGCTGAAGAGACAGCTTCTGAGAGGGCGGGTCCCCCAAACGGCCTGCCGGGAAGTGGTCAAGGCCGATGTGAATAAGCCCCCGCATGAACGTCCCCGTCGTCAGAATCACCGTTTTGGACAGGAATTGCTCATGAATCCGTGTCTCAACCCCATAGACCCGTCCATCCCTTATCAGCAGTTTGTCAGCCATGGCCTGGCGGATATCCAGATTCAACTGGTTTTCGAGCACCGACTTCATGCGTTTTCGGTAAAGATCCCGGTCGTTTTGAGACCTGGAACCCTGAACTGCCAACCCTTTCCTGGTATTGAGGCGCCGAAACTGTATCCCGGTCTGGTCGGTGTTCTTGGCCATCTCGCCCCCCAGGGCATCTATCTCTTTAACCAGGTGTCCCTTTGCCAAACCACCAATGGCGGGATTACAGCTCATGACCGCGATATGGTCCATATTTATGGTGAGAAGAAGGGTGGGATGCCCCATCCTGGCGGCAGCCAATGCAGCCTCACAGCCAGCGTGGCCGGCCCCAACCACGATCACATCATATTCTTTGTCATAGACAGGCATTGTATGGTCATTCAAAGTCAGATTTTGGGTTTATCATTATGAAAAAAGGATCTTGGGGGAGTGTATCAAAATGACAAGGGAGGGGCAATCCCCTCCCTTGAAAATCGGCAGGCTGCAGAATTAGAATTTCATATTAGAACGGATCCTGGATCATTATGGTATCTTCTCGGCCGGCCCCAACCGAGATGATGGAGACCGGGACCCCGGTGATCTCTTCAATGGTTTCCACATAGACAAGTGTCTGAGGGGGTAATTGATCCACCTGCCTTGCCCGGGATATATCTTCCTGCCATCCTGGGATTTCCATATAAATGGGTATGCACTTGGCCAGTTTTTCCAGACTGGCAGGACGGGCACTGATCCGCTCGCCGTCAAGTTCATAACCCACACAGATCTTTAGTTTTTCCAGACCTGTAAGCACATCCAGTTTGGTAATTGCGAGGCTGTCAAGGCCGTTAAGGCGTGCCGAGTCTTGGACAACCACCAGGTCAAGCCAGCCACAACGACGTCGCCTGCCTGTGGTGGCCCCAAACTCCTGCCCGCGTTCCTGGATATAGTCCCCTGTCTCGTCTTCCAGTTCGGTCAAAAACGGGCCCGCCCCCACCCGGGTTGTGTAAGCCTTCACAATGCCGACCACATGGTGCAATTGCTTGGGGCCTATGCCGGCCCCCGCACAGGCTGCACCGGCCACAGGGTTTGATGAGGTCACAAAGGGGTAGGTGCCGTGGTCTATATCCAGATGGGTTCCCTGGGCCCCCTCGAACAGGATCCTTTTTTTGGCTTTGATTCCCTGGTCCAGTTCAAGGGAAACATCGGTAATGAAGGGGACAAGCCTTCCTGCCATCTGGAGGTATTCGTCCAATATCGGCTCCAGTTCAAGGGGCTCGGCATCCAGAAATTTTGTGAGGAAAAAATTCTTCTCCTTCAAATTCGCTCTTACCTTTTCTTCCAAGGTCTTGGGCTCGGTCAGGTCCACGGCCCTTACACCTGTCCTTGCGACCTTGTCTTCGTAGCATGGGCCGATCCCCCGTCCTGTTGTGCCAATTTTGTGTCTGCCCTTTGCAGTCTCTCTCGCCAGATCAACAGCCTTGTGATAGGGCATTATTATGTGGGCCTTCTCGCTCAGCGACAGCCTCTCAGGGGTGATCTCCTTCCCGGCCACTTTAAGGTCTTGGATTTCCTTGAGGAGGACCTCCGGATCAACCACCAGCCCATTTCCGATCAAACATTTTTTTCCTTCATACAAAATACCCGATGGGATTATGTGGAAGATAAACTGCTTGCCTCCCACCACAAGGGTATGCCCGGCATTGTTTCCTCCCTGAAACCTTACGACCATGTCGGCATTGGCCGTGAGAAGGTCAACCACCTTTCCCTTTCCTTCGTCGCCCCATTGGGTCCCCACCACTACGGTATTGGACATGATTTTTCTCCGCCAGACGATTATAGCAATCTTAGATCAAGATCGCCTTTTCTTGCCTCTGTTAGCCCAAACCGTGGACCTTGTCAATGGATTTAATGGTTTGTCCCTTGAATCAAAACCGAGGATCCGGAAACGCCATTGACAGAAAAACAGGGGACTCCATCAAACCAAACAATAAAATAGAGGGGTGTCCTGGTAACTGTTTCCTAGAAATATTTTTCTTTCACTCAAGTGTACGGTTAGCAGACCAACTACAGACAAGAATTTGTGTTTTACATTCAAGAACAACGATATTCATTGACACTCCACCAAAAAACAATACCCT
>JABMQV010000189.1 GCA_013203065.1 Desulfobacteraceae bacterium
AACTGAACTACGCCCCCGTGGTTTCAAGAATTCCAGTAAATTTATTTCAAACAGCTCAACTCGCGATCTTCCCGTGAAGACTGACGGGACGTTCTAACCAGGACTGGACTACGCCCACGTGGTAGGCGGAACGGGATTTGAACCCGTGACCCCCGGCTTGTAAGGCCGATGCTCTCCCACTGAGCTACCCGCCTAGGTCTAAGGCTGAAATCATTAACAGCCTTAACTTCCTTTGTCAAGACGATTTAGCCCGCTTAATGGGCCGTAACACCAGTTTCCGGTGTTTCTTCGGGCTGTATTGTCTCGCCAGGGTAAAACGGCTCGCATTTTTCTGGAGGTGCAAAGAGTTCTTCTCCCTCAGCCAGGACAATGGCCTCCCGCAGGACGTCATCCATGTGCTCAACGGGTACCAGTTCGACCTTCTTGAGGATTTTCTTGGGTATTTCCTCAATGTCCTTTTTGTTATCAAGTGGTATGAGTACCTTACTTACTCCGCCTCTGTGAGCAGCCATGATTTTCTCCTTGAGCCCTCCAATGGGAAGGATCCTCCCCCTCAGGGTAATCTCACCTGTCATGGCAATATCGCTCTTTACGGGCTTCCTTGTGAGGGCGGAGACAATGGAAGTGGCAACCGTAATACCCGCCGAAGGTCCATCCTTGGGAATTGCCCCTTCAGGGATATGGATATGGATATCTGTCTTTTCATAAAAGTTGTCCGGGAGCCTTAATTGCCTTGCTCTTGATCGCACATAGCTAAGGGCGGCCTGTGCAGATTCCTGCATAACGTCTCCAAGCTTTCCTGTAAGTACCAGGCTCCCTTTGCCCGGCATAACGGTCGTCTCTGTTTGAAGCAGCTCCCCACCCGCATCGGTCCACGCCAACCCTGTGGTCACACCAACGGTATCCTTTTCTTCTGTGCGGCCATAACGGTATTTCTGGACCCCGAGATATTTGTGAATGGACTGGGCCTTTATGGCTATTTTGGTATCCTTGCCCCGCTTTACCACTTCCTTGGCGATCTTGCGGCAGATGGAGGAGATTTCCCGTTCCAGGTTCCTGACACCCGCTTCCCGGGTGTAGGTCCTGATGAGGGTAAGGATGGCATTGTCAGTAAAAGATATGTTTTCCGGTTCAAGGCCATTTTGCTCGGTCTGCTTCTTCACGAGGAACTGTCGTGCGATGTTCAATTTTTCCAGCTCCGTATAACCGGGGAGTCTGATAATTTCCATTCTGTCCTGGAGAGCCGGCGGTATGTTGTGAAGGCTATTGGCCGTCGTGATAAAGAATACATCAGAGAGGTCATAGTCCAGATCCAGATAATGGTCATTAAAGGCGAAATTCTGCTCCGGATCCAATACCTCCAGTAACGCTGAGGATGGGTCGCCCCGGAAATCGGTGCTCATTTTGTCCACCTCATCCAGACAAAAGACAGGGTTATTCGACTTTGCCTTCTTTAGGAACTGAATGATTTTGCCCGGCAACGCGCCAATGTATGTCCTTCGATGGCCCCTTATCTCCGCCTCATCTCGCACTCCCCCTAAGGAGAGCCTGACAAAATTCCGCCCGGTGGCCCTTGCCACCGATTTTGCCAACGAGGTCTTCCCAACGCCAGGAGGGCCCACCAGACAAAGGATTGGCCCTTTGACCTTCTTGGCGAGGCGTTGGACAGCCAGATATTCCAAAATCCTCTCTTTTGGTTTTTCGAGGCCATAATGGTCTTCCTCAAGGATTACCTCAGCCTCTTCTATCTCCAATTTCACTCTTGACTTGTCATACCATGGAAGGGCAAGAATCCAGTCAATATAGTTGCGTACCACCGCGGCTTCAGCCGACATGGGGGACATCATCTTGAGTTTACTGAATTCCTCCTTCACACGGCCATGGGCTTCCTTGGACAACCTTTTCCGCTTGATCTTTTTCTCTAAATCATCAAGTTCTGCCTTAAAGTCGTCCTTGGTCCCCATCTCTTTGTGGATGGCCCGCATCTGCTCATTCAAATAATAGTCTTTCTGGGTCTTCTCCATCTGTTTCTTGACCCGTTTCTTGATCCGATGCTCGAGCCTTAGGATATCCACCTCACTATCAATCTTCGAGTAGAGCTTCTCTAAACGGAGGTTCAGATCTTCAGTCTCGAGGATTTCCTGCTTGTCACTGACCTTCAAGGCAAGATGTCCTGCTATGGTGTCGGCCAGACGGCCCGGATCCTCAATGGAGGTCACCGCACTGACAATTTCCGGCCCGATTTTGTTGTTCAGTTGGGCATATTCTTCAAAGCTCGAATTGATTGATCGCATCAATGCACTGGTCTCAATATCGACCTCGTATTTGGTCGATACCTTGCTAACCTCCACCATGAAAAATTCATGCTTGTCCACAAAATTCTGTATCTTACCCCTCTCTTTCCCCTCGATAAGGGCCTTCACCGTTCCGTCGGGCAATTTCAAGAGCTGAAGAACAACGCCAATGGTGCCGAAGGCATAGATGTTTCGAGGTGTAGGGTTGTCAATTTTTGCATCCCTTTGTGCTGATAAAAAGACCTTCTTCTGATGGGACATGGCATACTCCAACGCCTTGATGGATTTTTCCCGGCCCACGAAAAGAGGCACCACCACGTTAGGGAAAACCACCACGTCCCTCAAGGGAAGGAGGGGGTAATAATGTTCTTCATCTCTTAAAGAATCATCTGGAGCTTTCCTAAGTGAATTAAGCATTTTCTCCTATCCATATTCTACTTGGTTTTCATAAAGAAATAGAGGTGACTCGCCTTTTGTAATGACTTCTTTTCCAATCACGCATTCACTGATTGCCGGATTGGATGGGATATCGTACATTATGTCCAACATAATGGACTCTAGGATTGCCCTTAGGCCGCGTGCTCCGGATTTCCGTTCCACCGCAGCCTCAGCAACGGCAAGGAGTGCCTCATCAACCAACTTGAGTTCGACTCCTTCCAGTTGAAAGAGTTTTTTATACTGTTTGATAAGTGCATTTTTTGGCTCGCTCAAGATCCTTACGAGGGCATCCAGACTTAACTCGTCCAGGGTCGTATGTATGGGTATCCTTCCGATAAATTCAGGTATCAGGCCGAATTTGATAAGATCTTCTGGTTGGACAAGGGCCATGATCTGGTTCACATCTGCCTCCCCCTTGCCTTTAATATCGGCTTCGAAACCAATCAGCTTACTCCCGATTCGTCTCTTGATTATCTCATCCAAACCATTGAAGGTACCACCACATATAAACAGGATATTAGTGGTGTCCACCTTGACAAAATCCTGCTGAGGATGCTTTCTCCCCCCTTTGGGAGGGACATTGGCCATGGTCCCCTCAATAATCTTCAGGAGGGCTTGCTGCACCCCCTCACCCGATACGTCTCGGGTAATGGAGGGGCTGTCCGATTTTCGGGCGATCTTATCGATTTCGTCGATATAGACAATTCCTTTGGATGCTGCCTCCACATCATAATCGGCCATCTGTACCAAATTAAGAATGATATTCTCCACATCTTCACCCACATATCCAGCCTCTGTAAGTGTCGTGGCGTCGGCGATGGTGAAGGGAACATTGAGAATTCTTGCCAGGGTCTGGGCCAGGAGAGTTTTTCCCGACCCGGTGGGCCCTATCAATAGGATATTGCTCTTCTCGATCTCAACACCTTCCATATCAACCTTGGTGTTGATCCTCTTGTAATGATTGTGAACGGCCACAGAAAGGATCTTTTTCGGTTTGTCCTGCTCAATCACGTACTGATCCAAGCTCTCTTTTATTTGAGCGGGCTTCAGTAATTCATCATCCCCTTCCCCTTCACTTTCCTGGCTGTATTCTTCGTCAATGATTTCATTACACAACTGAATGCACTCATCACAAATATATACGGAAGGACCAGCGATGAGCTTTTTTACCTCATCTTGGCTCTTTCCGCAAAAGGAGCACAAAAGATCATCATTAGAGTCATTATATTTAGCCATAACTTCTCCTCTATTTCTTGTCCTTTTGGTCCTGTATCTCTCTCGTGGTTATGACCTTGTCTATAATTCCGTATTCTTTTGCCTCTTCAGTGGTCATGAAAAAATCGCGCTCCGTGTCCACCCTTATCTTCTCGATATCCTGACCGGAATGCTTGGCCAGGATCTTATCCAGTGTATCCCGGATTTTCAATATTTCTCTTGCATGAATGTCTATGTCGGTGGCCTGCCCCTGGGCGCCTCCAAGGGGTTGATGAATCATAATCCTGGAGTTTGGGAGGGCATACCGTTTACCTTTGGCCCCGGACGCCAAAAGCAATGCCCCCATGCTGGTGGCCTGTCCCATGCAAATTGTAACCAGATCCGGTTTGATATACTGCATGGTATCATAGATGGCCAGCCCTGCGGTGACAGAGCCTCCAGGGGAATTGATGTAAACATTGATATCCTTATCCGGATCCTCAGATTCCAAAAAGAGCATTTGGGCAATGACGGTGTTCGCCATGGTGTCCAGAACCTGCTCTCCCATAATAATTATGCGATCCTTCAAGAGCCGCGAGTAGATGTCATATGCCCGCTCGCCACGGCTTGATTGTTCGATAACGATCGGTATCAGCATTGGGACCTATTGATCTCCTTCCTTGGGGTTATTTTGATTCAGTGATTCCTTATCTACTTCTGTGATCATAGCATGTTCAACCAAGTAATTCAATGTTTTTTGTTCCAACAGCGTCTGCTGCAGAGAGGGTACAAGGTTCTTCGCCTCATAATATTTTCTAATGGTTTCAGAATCCTGTCCCATATTTGAAGCTATTTCCTTAAATCCTTCTTCCAAGTCCTCTTCATCCACCTTGATTCCGTCCTGTTCGGCTATTTGGGCCAATATCAACATCTCCTTGACACGCTGTTCTGAAGGAGGCCGAAAGGTCCCTTTGAGTTTGTCTTCAGAGAGGCCCGCCTTTTCAAAACTCGAACCATTTCTTTCAAGATTTTGCCTGAGATTCTCAACGGCGTGGGCAATCTCGGCGTCAACCAGGACTTGGGGAAGTTTAAATTCAAGACGTTCCGAGGTTCGTTCCATCAGCCTATCCCTCAGGTCACTTTCGATCCTCTTCTCTTCCTGCTCTGTGACCATCTTCCTTACATGTCTCTTTAGGCCTTCCAGGTCCTCAAATTCGGTCCCCAGGGTTTGTGAGAACTCATCGTTGAGTTCCGGGAGAACCATCTCTTTTATATCCTTTATCTCAACCTTGAATTTCACACGCTTGCCGGCAAGTTTTGAATGGTAGTATGTGTCTCCAAAATCAACTTCGATCTCCGATTCGTCGCCTTTCTTGAGACCAATCAGGGACTCCTCAAAGCGGGGGTGGAAATCTTCGGACCCCACCTTCACAAGGAAATTCGGTGCCTTCACACCCACCAGGGGCTGCCCCCCCTCATAACCTTCATAATCCAAAATCACATAATCATCCCGCTGAATAGGCCTGTCCTCTTCAACAGTGGTCAATTTTCCATGGGATTTTCTTATCTGCTCCAGTTGATTACTCACATCTTCTTCCGTAACCAGACATTTTCCCTTTTCCACTTCAACTCCGAGGTAATCTTTCACCTCAAATTCAGGGCGAACCTCCATCACAGCAGAATACTTAAAAATTTCTCCCTGTTTCAGCGTCTCCTTTTCAAGGACAGGTGTTCCCAGTGGAAATGTTTTGACCTCATCCAAGGCCTTCGGGAGAGTGTCACTTATCAAATCCCTAGTCACATCCTCTGTCACCTGTTTACGAAAGCGTCCCTCCAGGATACTCCGTGGCACCTTTCCCGGTCTAAACCCAGGTACTTTTGCCTTTTTTCCCAGGTCTCGATAGGCCTGATTAAATTTCCTATCCACTTCTTCAGGATCAATTTCAATGAATAATTTTTTCTTTACAGGGCTTATTTCTTCTAAGTTGGTCTTCATAATTATCCTCATCATGAGGGTCTGCCAAAAGAGAGGGGTGACACCAACCCCAAGGATCTCAGACAGGACCGCCGGTTCATGAAATCATTCGGGAAACTCGGCCTCGAAAAAATAACAATCATTTCTTCAATTTCAAGATATTTTTGCAATTCCCCGGTTTGTTCACCCCCGGTGCTGCAACAAAACAGGGAACCCCAGTTACTTGAAACCCCGCAATGGGTGCGGAGTTTCAAGTATTCTTTGCGTCCAACAAGGGCTCAAGTTAGGTTTGGTGCGAGAGAGGGGACTCGAACCCCTACGG
>JABMQV010000019.1 GCA_013203065.1 Desulfobacteraceae bacterium
AATCAAAGAGAGACTTGAAATTACCAAGCCCCCGGAGCCTAAGATACGAGGAGGTTTTCTGGGAGAAATTTATGTTAAACTCGTGGGCCCCGTAGACAAAGGAGCGATCCTAAGAGTTCGATAGATCTGAAGATGTTCCCCCACATAACTCTTGCCATACTGCAAAAAATTATAGAGGCCATTAAGGGAGATAAAATGAAAAATGTCATGGAAATAATGGAAAAATATGAAGTACCGGGAAGAGATCCGGGGGACTTGGCGAATTCTCCTCTAACATTTGCAGATGGGGCCCATTACCGGATTGAAATCGCGGGTGTGGAAAGGCCTTCAACTTTTGAAGCCATGATCAGAGCCATGGAGGAGTTCCAGGTTCCCGTTCATAGAGCCATATGCACGGTCGGAGGGGCTACGTGTTTAACGTTTGCCGAACTCCAGGAGATGGCTCGTTTAGGCGCCAGAAATAAAATCGAGTTGATTATGACCCCAGCCCCGACTCGGGCTTGGGATACAGGGCGTCAATTGGCTACTCCCGAGGGCTACGTGTCGGGCCTGAGAACGAGAGGATCAGATAACCTCCGCTATGTCCTCAGCGACATCTACCGTTGCATCGAAGCGGGCTTGAGGGGTTTCCTTGTTGTTGATGAGGGGCTTTTGTGGCTACTATGCGAGATGAGGGAGGGTGGCGACTTACCCAAGGATGTCGTTTTCAAAGTTTCTGTTTTCGCCGGACACGGTAACGCGGCGGGAGCTAAACTTTTGGAGAAAATTGGCGCCGACACTTTCAACCCCCTCGCTGACCTTACTTTGCCTATGCTGGCTTCCATTCGGAAGGCGGTCAAGATGCCGTTGGACCTCTATATTGTTTTGGTGGATGCAATGGGGGGGTATAACCGGTCTTGGGAGGCGGCTGAAATGGCCAGGGTAGCGTCTCCTTGCTATTTCAAGATCGAGCCCGGAGCTTCAGAGGCGTCTATCTATAAACCTTATGTCACGGAGGAGTTTCACAAAGGACTAGTGCGTGAAAAGGTGAAGATGGCCCGGATTCTTACGGAACTCATTGAGATGCTCAACCCAGCCGCCAGATGCTCTGAAATGGGGCCCAAGGATCTGGCACTGCCTGAGGTGTAGGTTATATTTTGAAACACAAGACCAATTTCCTTATACTCCCCACACAAAAAGGAAGTTCTTATCAGGGATTTGATACAGACCCGTTCACCATTGAAAAGCCTCTCATATGTAAATCACGCCCTATTTATTTCTTGCTGGTTATCTCCAATTTATCTGAGCTTCGTTACGAATTGGTATCCGTTGATATGTGAATTGTGGATAACCTATCATCAGGGCGCCCATACAGGCGTGTCCATCAGGAAGATCCAGGTGTTCCTGCAATGGGGGCCATGAATTTGCAGCAAATGTAAAATATCCTGACCAGCACGTCCCCAGATCAAAGGAGGGTGCGGCCAACTCGATATAGGCCAGCGCGGTTGCGCAGTTTGCTGCGGCAGTGGGTGATCCTTCTTGACTATGGACGGCAATGAAGTGAGGTGCGGACCAGCAAAGGGAGTCAAAACCGGTCTCCAAGTCAGCCACCTTGTTATGAAAATTTAGTCCTATCCCCACATCGGGTGTCTTTGCCATAACGTCCCGCATCCATTCGATCATGAATTCCACCACCCGCCGGACCTCGCCGGGCTCATAAAACACCATCCATCGAACGGGCTGGGCATTATGCCCGGAGGGCGCAAATCGGGCGATGTCTATCAACTTAGAAATCAGGTCTCGTTCTACCGTTTTGCCCTTATAAGTACGAATCGATCTGCGGGATTGAAGCAATTTCTCAATCTGTTCCGGCATGAGACTCCATCCCTTTTGTACGGATGGACACTCATCCGGTCGCATGGTCTTCAGAGTCAACGCACCGTGCGGACAAACGGTTACACAATGGCCGCAATTTATACATTGTTCATCCGCATCGTGTCTGGGGACGGGAACGGAGTCCGGCTCTTCCATCACAATAATGCGCCTCGGACACTCAGAAACACAAATTCCATCACGCTTGCAGATTCTTGGATCCACAGTAAAAATACTCATTGATAACGTCTCCTTTCGTTTATTTTCGCAAATTCAGAAAAATTTTACGGCCTGTGATATCTTTATAGAGCTTGACCGAAAACCAGGATTTTTGTCAAGGTCAAGCCTCCGGCCTGGAGGGCCTACGCCCCGGAAGGGAAGGCGAAGAGTTTAACCGCAAGAATACAATGAAGTATCTTGAGTATATCAAATTGCTTTGCCGGCGAACACTGTTATTATTAATAATTTCATAATAATTTCATTTCTAATCACATTTATGTTGACTTTTGCGCTTGGCAGGGATTATTTTTGGTATTAAAACTATCCATAAACTGTCCTGACAATCAGGTCCCTATCAAAATGGTCAAAAAACTCCAGCGCTTAACCCTTAAAAAGCAAGCAGAAATGGCGTTAAGAGAGATGATTGTATCTTATCGTTTTACGCCTGGAAAATGGATAAATGTGGAAGCCCTGGCCAAAGAGTTGGAAGTCAGCCGAACTCCGGTATGGCAAGCGCTTAAAGATTTGGAAAAGGAAGGCCTGGTCACTCATACTCCCAAACAGGGAATCCGGATGGTAGAGATGACACTGGGGATGGCTCACGACCTTTATACAGTAAGGGGTTTATTAGAGGGTATGGCAGGCCGTTTAGCAGTGGAAAAAATCAGTTCGGAAACCCTTAAGCGTTTGGAATCCATGTTGAAGAAACAGCATAAGATCGTACAAAGTCAGGATGTGGTGGCATACTCTAAGTCGGACTTTGAGTTTCACGCATTAATATATGATTCCTGCGG
>JABMQV010000020.1 GCA_013203065.1 Desulfobacteraceae bacterium
ACCGAAATAGAGTTTTTCCTAATCCTGGTCTGCTTAACGGATTTCACCCCTTTCACATCGTCTCTTAGAAAATCGCGGAACTGTTTGATCTGTCTGGGGCTCTCAAGACCGTTAATTGTGACTTCCAGACGGTGAATTTTCACGTTTTCGGCGGTAAAAATCCGAATGATGGTTGGGGCCATCTCTCCTGCCACCCTGTTGGCCAATTTTTCAAGAGTTAGGGTTATTGCCTCATCACTTCCAAGGTCACCCGCAATCTCTTTGGCCTGGCTGCCTTCATAGATCTGGTTCCCCTTGCCCACATCATATGCCGCGAGTGTTAAGGTTATCTCATTTTCGTTCGCCATCTCGCTCTGGCCGTAAATTACCACCTCTGCAGAGAAAAGTTTGCCCAATACCAAGATGTCTCCCTCTTCAAGCTCAGGGGATCTTAGCTCCCCAAAAGATTCAGCTTCTGGGGCCGCTAAGGGCCTGTTGATCGGAACAAATCCTCTCTCCTGAAAGACTTTGTAAAGGGCGAGTTCGGTTGGGGTGAGGGCAGGACTATTTTCAGGATCATTCCACCAAAAAGAAATTGACTCCCCGCTCACCTCCGAAACCAAAAAGAGAACTTTGATGGGAGGACCTTCCGAATGTATAAGTCCCGCTAGTCTAAGTTTTTGGTCCATGACTTTCTTGTTGATCTTCAGCCTTACAAGGACCTTGTACGCTTCACCGACCCTTTCCTCTGCCAGGATGTGAAAGTTCTCGATTCCTTCTTTGGCTCCGGGTATAACGCTCAAAACAAGCCTTTCGAAATTATTGATCACTCCGTGGCTTCCTAACCGGCGCAAAAGGTAATTTTCCACTCCCTTTATCAATGCATTGGAGATGGCGTTTTCTTTTGCCAAGGCCATATTCCCTTTGTAGATGGGGCCCGTTCCCATGGAGAAGACCTCATCTTGCTCCGGTTCCCCCTTTGCCTCGGCTCTCAGGAAAGGGGCCCAAAAAAGAAGAAGGCACAGGAGGGAATAGGCGAAAAACTGTCTGACATCTCTTTCTAATGGAATTTTTGATATCATTTCCCTTTTAAACCCTTTACCCCAATATGGGTCTTGGACCACAACCAAATCAATGTTCGGGTGTCAGGTGTCAGCAAACCTCAAGTCCTGAATACTGACACTTGCCGAGCCGAAGGCCTGAACATGACTTTTCGTTCAGGCACTAACTGTGGCCCGAAAGAGGCAGTCTACATCGGCGGAATCTTTGTAACGTTAGCGTTTTCACACGTTCATGTGGCATATCTCAGATTATTTTTCTATTCTTTTTAGTGCCTCGTAAGCCTCAAGCACAAGCCCCTTGTTGATCCTTAATACCTTTTCCAAGGACTTTTTTGATTCCGGAATCCGATCTGCTTCCTCATATGCAATACCCATATAATAGTAGGCTTCAGGAAGATCCTTCACGAAACTGGTGGCTTCAAGAAAACTTCCTTCCACATCTTCCAGCCAACCCTTTGCCTTTCGCATGGTATAAAGACGCATAAATCCCACATAAGCCAGGGCCTTGTCTTTCTTTTCTTTTGCATAATTTCTTGCATTGGCCATGGCGTTAAAGGCCTGGTTGAAATTTTTTTCTATTCCGTATACCAGGCCCAACCCCCGATAAGAAGGAGCGTAGTGAGACTCAAGCTCCAGGGCGAGGTGGAATTCTCTTTCGGCATCATAGAGGTAGCCTTTCTTTATCAGCTTAAAGCCACTTGAGGTATGATGTCTTGGAGTATTGAGCAAATTTTCAGGAATTCCCGATTTGGGGGCACAGCCCGAAAAAAAGGGTGAGGCCAATAGGAGAACAAGAAAGGGGCTGCAAAAGAATTTAGGTCTGAAAAAATCCATAGAGATACCTCCGAACAAAATGTTCCAAATTTGGAAGGCAGGCCTTCAAAAAGACCGACGGTAACATATGTCTTTGCAGAAATTCTTCAATCAAGGACAATCATGACCCGACATTCCTGCAAGAACCTCAAGTTTTTTGGGTCCCTTCTTATGGTGTCTGCATCGGAATTGCTAATTACAATATCTGATGGCCCCAATTTTGCCGTTCGGATAGCTTTCATCGTGACAGGGCGGTTACCCACCCTGGGATTTTTCGGGGCTGCTTCGAGATCGCTGATATACCCTGCCACTCCTTTCAGAACCGCATATTTTCTATTGACATACTTGGGCCCGTATACTTCAGTACCATCTTCATCGAGGATTCGTGGAACTAAGGCAGGGCTTATCTTGAGCCCAATGCAATCCAACACCAGGCCCGTCCATGCCTTTCCTTTTTGATTGCTGGAGGGAGTCGGTTGCTTGACTGGATGGATTTCGCGGATCGATTTTGGAAGTAGCATGTCAGCAAAGGGCCCTGTCAATTTTATGGCCACGGTCGCTTCAACAGCTCCGTCGGCGAGATAGGATAGGTTCACAACCCGAGGATGTTGGATAAACCCTTGGAACTCGGTGTGAACTGGACTGCTTTGGGCCACAAAATCCTTGACGAGTGTCTTTGAATCGATCCGCACTTTACTCAGGGTTTTGACCAGATTTTGCTGTGCTTCGGTCACTGCTGCTTTTTTGGCAATGGCCCGTGCCTGAGCAATGTTAATAGGGTTCTCTGGGGGTCTACCTACACCAACGGCCTCAATGATCCGATTGGACCAATCAACCTTTCCATTTTCAAACGTTTCTACAAAATTCCCGGCGAGAAGAAGGGGAGGTGATGGTAAAGAACATAGGAAAAAGAAAAACAGTATACACTTGATCCACTTTTTCATGGCCTAACCTTGACTGTCTGGTAAAGGGTCAAAAAGCTCAGGATTTCGAGCAATGCCTTTAGGACCGCCTGCTCCCAATAATTCACAATTCCTGAATTCCCAACTTCGAAATTTCCCGTAAAAAGGGCTTTTTGCGGGCGCAACAACCTTGCCTTTATTCAGTTGAGGAACGGTGGTATTTTTGTTTCCCAATCATAAAAAAGGTACTTTCAAGTATACACAATTGAGAGACAAGTCAAGCGGCCTCCGTAAAAAAATCTCTTATCTTCATGGAGGTCAGGGCGAAATCACCAGAACGAATCCAGGTGAACTCAGGATCGGCCCTGAACCACGTCAATTGCCTCTTGGCATATCTGCGAGTATCCCTTTGAAGATTACTGATCGCCTCGGCCAGGGACCAGGTACCTTCTAGATGCTTTATGATATGTCTATATCCGATTGATTTCATCGGCTTAAGCTTCGAGGAATAACCTTTTCTTAAAAGGCTCTCGACCTCTCCCACAAGGCCAGCCTTTACCATGGCAGCACTCCTTCGGTTGACACGGTGATAAAGTTCTTCTCTGTCTATCTTCAAACAAAGTTTCAAGGCCCTCAAGGTATTGTCTCTGAAACCGTGTTCACTGGTCAGTTCTGAAGGACGACGATTGGTCAACTGTATTATCTCGAGGGATCTTATGATCCTTACCTTATCGTTTGGATGAACCCTTAATGCAGATTCAGGATCCACAAGTTTGAGCCTTTCATAGAGCCTTGTGGATCCGTGATTTTCACATTCCAGACGCAACGCTTTCCTCAGTCTTGGATCCACAGGTGGAGAACGAAACAAACCACCCAGAAGAACCTTTATGTAAAGACCTGTCCCGCCCACCACAAGGCATATCTTCCCCCTGGAACAGATACCACTAACAATGGGAAGGGCCATAGAGCGAAAGGTTGCAGCACTAAAGTCCTCATCAGGGTTCACCACATCTAACAAGTGATGGGGAATGCCCTTTTGTTCCTCAAATGTGGGTTTTGCCGTACCCACATCCATGCCCTTGTAAACCTGCATGGAATCCGCATTTATGATTTCTCCCCCCAAAGCCAGTGCCAATTCCACACCGAGTGAACTCTTTCCACTGGCTGTGGGTCCTGCGATAATGACCACTTTTGGCTGTTCTTTCATAGGGTGACACGTTGGGGGTTTCACGTCATTGGTCACTGGTTACTGATGACTCGAAACCAATACCTTTTGACCATTGGTGGAGCTGCAGCATCCGGGTCTTATAAACAATATGTTTTTGCATCTCTATTTAATCAACAGATGCGGATAAGACTCAAACAATTCTCCTGAACATTTTCTGGATCTCGTGAAATGTAAAGTGCTTGAAGATAGGTCTTCCATGGGGACAGTTTGTGGGCAAATCCATCTGTTCCAACTGGCGCAGAAGGTGGGTCATCTTATCGCGTGTCAGACCTTGCCCTGCCCGGATGGCACCGTGGCAGGCCATGATTTTCAAGGTCTTGTCAAGGAAGCCGGCTTCACCCGCCTGACCTTCACCCAATTCTGCGATTAACTCAGAAAGAAAGGAATTCCACTCGACATTCTCGAGAAGGGTTGGAACAGACCTCAAGAGAAATGTATTTCCCCCGAAATGATCCAGTTCAATGCCAAAATGGGACAAGCGATCCATATTTTCAAGGACGATCCTTTTCTCTTTCAAACTCAGCTCCAGCTTGTAAGGGACAAGCAGCGTTTGGGCCTCGATTTGTGAGTTCTTGAATCCCGTTTTAAGGTTTTCATACACGACCCTTTCATGGGCTGCATGCTGATCTACCATAAGAAGGCCATCTTTTACCTGACACAAGATGTAAGTACCTCCCAATTGCCCAATTGGTTGAGGGCCTTCCTCTACCAAATATTCTTCCTTGAATCCTGCTCTGGTAGGAAATGCGGTCGGTTTATCCACGTCGTAGTATCCCCAATCCGGCTCAGACACGGAAGAAGAAGTTTGTTGTTGACCAAAATTATCCTTTCTGGGCTCGCGCGCCATAAAGGTATGGGTGGACCGGGACAGACCATTTTCAATGGTGGAAACGATGGTCTGAAAGACTGTACGACCGTCGCGAAACCGCACCTCCTGTTTGGTTGGGTGGACGTTGACATCCACTTTGGACGGATCAATTTGCATGAAGATGACCGCCTGTGGATACTGACCTTTCATGAGTCGTTGCCCGTAACCCTCCATAACGGCCTTGGTCACAAGCCTGTCTTTGATATTCCGGCCATTTACATACACGAAGAGCCGATCTCCCCTAGTCCTTGCAAACTCGGGAGGGGCCAAATAGGCACTGATTGAGACCTCTTCATTCCCTTCCTTTTTCTCAACAACCGCTTCAGCAACATCTCTACCCATCAAAGCGGAGAGTCTGGGCAGCGGGCCATCAGAGGCGGCCAAACTAAGGATTGTTTTTCCATCACCCTCCAACCTGAAGTTTGTTCTGGAAAATGGTAGGGCTGCCCGTACCATGACATCAAGGATATGATCGGCCTCCGTGCGTATGGCACGCAGGAACTTTCGCCTTGCTGGCATATTGAAGAACAGGGACCTTGCCTCCACGGTCGTGCCGGGGGGAGCCCCCGTCTCTTCAATGGCGATCAATTTTCCCCCCTCGATCCTGAGCCTGTGACCTGCCAACTGGTCCTTTATGCGCGTTATGATTTGCACACGTGAAACAGAAGCTATGCTCGGGATTGCCTCTCCTCTGAAACCAAAAGATTTTACGCAGAAGAGGTCAGCGGCCGTTTCTATCTTGCTCGTGGCATGTCGTTCCACACACAATAGGAGGTCATCCCGGGACATGCCTATGCCGTTATCCGTAACCCTGACCAGAGCTTTGCCCCCTTTGTCCATTTTTACGACAATTCTGTTGGCCTCGGCATCAATGCTATTATCAATCAACTCCTTCACAACGGAGGCGGGTCTATCAATGATCTCACCAGCCGCGATCTGGGAAGCTACTCTTTCTGGCAGTACTCTGATGGTGCTCATGGCTCAAATAATCTTGAATCCTACTTTCGTGGTTCTAAGGTAAGGGTGTCATTTAAGGGGCATTGGGTTCATTTTGGAGCTTTGCCCACGGGGTGGTTTTCCTCCCCATCGGGTCATGAAATTTCCGTCAGTTATCAAAGTAACCCCTTGCCGGTCCCGCGTATCTAACGTATCACGATCCTCCTCTTGGCATCAAGTCTGTTTGTTTATTTGACCGCTGAGAGTAGTCTGACCGCTCGCCTTTCCGGTCATTATGTCTTGATTTTTCTCTTCTTTTTGTTAATATCTCCCCTATTCATTTTCATGGCAAGACGTCAGCAAGAGATTTTAGGCCCAATGGATAAAGAAAAATGGCAGAAAAAGGGGGAAGGCCACCGAGAGAGATTGCGCAAAAGATTTCTTGAGGGTGGCCTTGAGAGATTCTCCGACGGCGAGGTGGTGGAATTCCTCCTAACCCTGGGTACGCCCAGGGGCGACCTCAAGCTACCGGCCCGCGAGGCATTGAACAGGTTCGGAAGCCTATCGGGGGTACTGTCAGCGCCCATGGAGAAATTGACAGAAATAAAGGGAATCGGCCCAAAGAATGCCCTCTACCTAAAACTTGTTCACCAGGTAGCAAGGAGATACCTGAGGGACAGGATGGCTGGACAGGCCTTTTTCGGTTCATCGCGCGCTGTCTTCGATTACCTGTTTCATTCCATGCGTGATTTGAAAAGAGAAGTCTTTAAAGTCCTTTTCCTGAATCGAAAAAATGAACTGATTGTTGACCAGGATGTCTTTCAAGGCAGTCTCACAGGAAGTGCAGTGTATCCGCGTGAGATCATGACCATTGCCCTTGAACAAAAGGCTGCGGCCCTTGTATTTGCGCACAACCACCCTTCGGGCGATCCAGCTCCTTCCGCAGAGGACCGAAAGCTTACGCGGGACCTTGTATGGGCAGGCAAGCTCCTGGGGGTTCAGGTCCTTGATCACATCATAATAGGGAACAACTCTTACTTTAGCTTTGCAGATGAAGGGATAATAAGGAACTTTCTAAATGATTACGAGCAGAAACCTGATTCTTCCAGCCCTTGACACACCTTCAAAAATCAGTAAGCGGGGTCCAGGGAACAAGGGGTGATAAATTTCACCACGTAAGCCCCGACTGCCGTTCGATTTTCCTTTCCAACGCTGTCGCCAGGGCAGATTCCTTGCCGTAAATGATTATCCTTTTTTTTGCTCTCGTAATGCCGGTATAGACTATCTCCCGTGTTAGTAACCTGTGGGCCTCATCTTCAGGCAACACGAGCAATACATCATCAAATTCCGATCCTTGGCTCTTATGTACTGTCATTGCAAAGGCATGTTCCCAAGGCGGCAACATATCCACGGCAAAACTGATATAGGACCCAAACCGGGGGAAAAAAGCCCTGTAGGTCCCCTTTGGATCTCTAAGGACAACTCCCACGTCCCCGTTAAAAAGCTCCTTTGAATAGTCATTTCGCGTGACCATTATCACAGCGCCTGGGAAAATGTTACTATTGGCCTTATCATCGAATTTGGAATACAAATGCTCGCAAATCTGATAGTTGACCCCGACACAGCCATAACTCCCTTTTCGAACAATGGACAAAATCCTTGCCCTTTCCACGACAGCAAAGATCTGCTCTAAAATCACCTGTCCTGAATCAGAGGTTATAAGCTGCTCGGAGTCTATTTCTCCGGCATTTGAAATCAAATCCTTAAAACTCCTGTTATGATCATATACGGAGCTCAGGTAGTGGTATTGGGTCCAGAGCTGAATGTGTCC
>JABMQV010000190.1 GCA_013203065.1 Desulfobacteraceae bacterium
AACAGGCAGTGCCCAAGATCGTATTCGATGCCGATGTTCTTATTAATGTCCCAAAGGTAAAGCCGACGCGTATTGGGAAGTGGACACTGGGATTCAAGAATATGTTTGGCATTATCCCACATGAAGAGCGCTTTCCTTGGCACAGGATTCCCGAGAACTACTACCTTCTAACGGACCTGTTTAAACTCGTAAAGCCAACCCTAACGGTAATGGATGGCCTGGTTATTCAAGAGGGTGCTGGCCCCCGATTTGGTGATCCCGTAGATCTGCGGGTGATTGTCATGGGTACGGATCCAGTGGCCACTGAAGCGGTAACAGTTAAGGTTATCGGCCATGAAATATATGAACAGATGATTTTGCCCATTGCTGAGAAATACGGCATCGGTACGTGCGATCTTGAAAAGATAGAGGTGCGAGGTAAGAGTATCGAATCGGTACAGAAATATACAAAGGTATCGGCTGGTGACTGGTGGCTGCATCCCTCAAAAGATGTTATCGAGTATATGGGCGGTGCCTGCTGGGGTTGCGGTTTCTGGGTCCAAACTACCCCTTATCCCGAAGAAATGGAGCCGGGGAAAAAATATGCGCTTGTGGTCGGCAATACCCCGCGGATACCGGAAAAATTCCAAGTGGATGAGGTTATTGTTATGGGGACATGCGCCATTCAGTCTAAGGCCAAGATCTCAAAGGCCTGCCCCGAAGGCGTGACTCCCACGATCATAAAAGGTTGCCCACCCTTTGAGGCACGTTTGCCAGGTTACCTGAAGTTTCACAATATGGAAGAACTGCCCTATTTGAGGAAGGCCCCTTGGGTAAAAGAGGATTAACCGGGGCCAATATTGGCAAGGCCCCATTTTTCGACTCCGCGTTCATGTATTCGACCGTAAAAGCGGTTCAAACTATAAGGGAAACCGAGAAAAATCCGGGCGTTTTACTTCCAGCCTCTCAGCCAGAAGAACGGCGTCTGCCTCATGCCAGGCGCACGTCAAGCTACCACCCTCAGAAGGTAGTGGTTTACGTCGATTAATCAACACGTTTGGGCGGGGGAGTCGAAAATTTTTCTTGCATGAATTGCGGAAATATAGGATAAGTCAATCAGATTTGTACGGTCGTCCTGCAATGATACTGGGCACTATTTTATTGAGAATTTTGTTGCGAAACAAAGGATTTTGTGGTTTTTTGGAAGTCTAACCCGTCTTGATTATCGGAATCATCTGAATTTTTTTGCTCATTTTTGACGTTCTAGTTGCATAAAGACACTTGTTCGGGGAAAGGTGATGTTACATGCCAAAACCTAAAATTTTATCGTATGCGTGTCCGACAAAAATATTTATGGGGGTTGGGGCCTATGAAAAACTGCCAGATATCTTAAGGGGCCTGGGGACACAACATGTTTTTCTTCTTTCCGATAACGGCGTCGCTTCTACGGATTTTTTCACGCATGTGGAGGGTGTTCTGAAAGAGAATTCTATCAATTTCGACGTTTTCACAGACATCGAGTCCGACCCCAGTGATACCACTGTAGAGAAGGCATACGCCATGTACCGGGAGAGAAAACCAACGGCTTTGATAACCCTGGGGGGCGGAAGTACCATTGATGTGGGTAAGGGAGTTGCCATTCTGGCAACAAATGGGGGCCGTATCCACGACTATGAGGGTACTGACAAGTTCGCAAAAGCTCCTCTCCCAATCATTGCCATACCCACAACAACAGGAACCGGTTCGGAAGTCTCAGCGTCATGTGTTATTACGGATACGACGCGAGGTCTGAAGATGTCTATCAGAAGTGCCAGTTTAAACCCAGCTGAAATTGCCATATTAGATCCGCTGGCCGTCACGTCTTTACCTGCGCAAGTCGCCATTGACTCCGGCATGGATGCATTTGTTCATGCCTTTGAATCCTATCTTTCTCTGAATGCGAATCTCATTACAGAGGCCATGACATTGAGCGCCATTGAACTTATTGCCCACAATATTGGGCCATTTGTTTCCAACAGAGGCAACCTGGATGCAGGCCAAGCCATGCTTTGCGGGGCAAGTCTTGCGGCCATGGGATTTGGAAACACCGGGCTTGGAAACATCCATTGTATGGCAAGATTTATTGGGGCCTTCTTTCACGTCTCCCATGGTTTGAGCAATGCCGTGTGTCTTCCCGGTGGTGCCGAGTTTAATTTGATGGCAAATCCACAGAAGTACGCAAAGGTGGCCCTGGCCATGGGAGAAAACATCTCGGGAATGTCGCCCATGGCGGCTGGCCGGGTAGCCGTCGAAGCGATCAAGAAGCTCTGTAAAGATTTCGGAATCCCGGAAACACTGAGGGAAATAGGGGTGGAAAAGGGAAAGCTGCACGAAATGGCGCGCCTCTGCTTTGAAGCCGATTATAACCGCTGGAATCCAAGGTATACCACTGAAAACGATTTTCTTGCCTTATTTGAAAAGGCCTATTAATTATTGTTTTAAGATATTGGCCAGAGAAGGACGACCTGAGAGCATTTATAAAAAGATGTTTTGTGGGATAGAGAAATGACGAGTAGATACCCAACAGGTGGCTATCAAAAAAGGATATTGAGAATTGACTTATCTCGCAAAAGGATTTCGGTCGAGCCCCTTGCCGCAGAAATTCTTCGGGACTATGTTGGCGGTACGGGTCTGGGGATCAGGTACCTCTATGATGAGTTGCACCCTCAAATGGATCCCTATTCCCCGAAAAACCGTCTCATTTTCGTCACAGGACCTTTGACCGGGACACTGGTGCCGGGAAGTGGGACTTATACGGTTATTTCCAAGAACACCTTAACCGGTCTTGTTGCATCAGCTCAATCAAATGGTTTTTTTGGCGCTCGTCTCAAATATGCAGGATACGATGCTCTCATTATCCAGGGACGTTCACCTAAACCCGTGTTCCTGCGGGTGTATGATGGGAAGGCCGAGATTGAGGATGCCTCTGAGCTTACAGGAAAGGATACCTTTGAGACCGAGAGTCTTCTTAGAAATAAATACGGAGAAGGAGGGGTTGAAAATAGGATCAGCGTGGCAGCCATCGGTCCCGCGGGTGAGAATCTGGTTCGCTTTGCATGTATTGTGAGCGACCGGGGACATGTGGCCTCAACGGGTGGGCTCGGCGCTATTATGGGTTCAAAGAATTTGAAGGCGATCGTTGTTCACGGTAATCATGGAGTTCCCATCGACCCGGAAAACAAAACGGCCTTTGTTCAACAGGTGAGGCAGTGGATCGAAGAAGCCCAACAGAGCCCAATGGGCAAGGGGGTCTCACAAAATGGAACTGTAGGGTTTTTTGCGCCGTACCATTCAAAAGGGTGGGTTCCAGTAAAGAATTTGACAACCAATATATTTGCAGGGTCTGAAAAATTTACGCCCGAATACATAAGAGGAAAGCTCTATAAGATGCATCCCAGGTCGTGCCACGGGTGCACCTTTGCACATTGCCACGTGGCGGAAATTACGAGGGGACCCTATAAGGGATTTGTGGGAGAGGAACCGGAATATGAAATCCTTGCAGGGTTTGGTCCCAATTGGGGGATTTATGATCCCGGTGCTGCCACCGTGCTCAATAGCCTCAATGATAAACTGGGGATGGATGCAAAGGAGGTTACCTTCTTAGTCAGCATGGTGATGGAGGGATACGAGAAGGGATTGATTGGCAGGGAAGATCTAGACGGAATAGACCTGAAATGGGGTAATGTTGGAGCTGCCCAAGAGTTGATGGAAAAAATCAGTAAACAGGAGGGTATCGGGGCGATATTGGCTGACGGTGTCATGAGAGCGGCCCAAAAACTTGGAAAAAATTTTGAAGAAATTGCTGTTTATGTTAAGAAGGGAAATGCCCCGCATATTCACGACCCCCGCACCCGCTGGGGAACACTTTTTACCCAGGCCATATCCAATACGGGAACACAAGAGGGCGTTGATATGTCTGCCAGGGCAGCCCCCGAGCTTGGGCTTGAAAAGCCTGCATCGGAGCCGGACGAATATCTGGCCGAAGTTCAAGCCAAGACAGGACCCAAGAGACAATTTGAGGAGTGCCTTTGCTTCTGTTATTTTCAATCCTGTCCATTTGAGACCATGATCAAGACCGTGAATATACTTACCGGGGCAGACTATGACACGGAAGAGTGTCTGAAGATAGGTCGAAGGGTCGTAAACCTTCTC
>JABMQV010000191.1 GCA_013203065.1 Desulfobacteraceae bacterium
GCCTCTTCCAGGATTGTTGGGGCGAAGGGTCTCCAGGGCTCCCTGTACTTTACCTGGGAGTTGGTTCGGTTACGGCATTCGACGGTAGGAGCGGTCAGAATCGAACGATTCCCGAGGGCCCTGGGCCCCGCTTCCTCCCTCCCCTGGAAAAGGGCAATAATCTGGGCGCCGTGAAGAAGCCGCGCCACCTCCCCGGCCGAGACACCTTTTTCTTGAATGTAGATTGGCAGGTCGTACTTCTTGATCAACCCGGTCAGTTCATGGTGCAGGACGTCCTCGCCATATCCAAATCCGAGATAGACATCCTGCATGGGGTTGCTGAAACGCGGGGTGGCCGGGTCCGAGGACTTTGCGGCCGAGGCGAGGGCGGCACCCAAGGCGATTCCCCTGTCGGAGGCAAGAGGCTGCACAAAAAGGTTCTTACAGATCTCCGATTTCAGGATCCGGTAATTGAGAAGGCTGTTCATGGCGACGCCCCCGGTAAAACACAGGTTTTCCAGGGTTAAGGACTCCTTGGCCCTTCGCAATTTCTCAATGACCATCTCCTCGAGCAGGCCCTGTATGCTTGCAGCCACATCGGCCTGGAGACTATTATATTCCGTTACAGGTCTCGGCTGGGGTACTCCAAACCTTTTGACTATTTCACGCCGCATCCCCTGGAGGGTTCCGCGCGGCCACCTGTAAGTATCCCCGTCCTTCTCCAATATCTCGCGGATGGCTTCCTTATGAACAGGCCTGCCGTAACTGGCCAATCCCATGATTTTTCCGCAGTGTTGGGAGGTGTTGGGGGTCCGGTAACCGATCCACTCGGTAAAATACTGGTAGAGGAAGCCAAGGGAAAAATCCTTTGTGAACTCAGTGGAGACCCGTGAGAACGAGATGCCCTCTCCTTTGTAAAAGGATGTTGACTCGGCTTCCCCTGTGCCGTCAGCCACGAGTATGGCCGCGTGATCAAACCCGGAAGACAAGAATGCCCCCGCAGCGTGGCAGTCATGATGACCGACGAAGCACACCTCGTCCCACGAGACCTTTGGGGAGAGATAATTCAAGACTTCGGCACACCGGGTTTTTTGGAAGCCGATGAATTTCTTGAGATAGGTTTCCCGTGTCTCATCAGGATTGAAGCCAAAGCTGATGGTCCTGAAATGGCTGAAATTGAGTCTGGTGAGCGCCTTTAGGGAGAAATAGGGGTTGAAGTAGGTCATCTTCTCACCGTTGAAGCGTTCCTCCTCGAAGACATGCAATATGTTGAGGTCGCCATCGACGACCGCTATGCCGGTGTCGTGGCCCGTATAGATTCCAAGATGGTATTCTTTCACCCGAGGCCGGTCCTTTCTCTGCATTGAAAAGCGGGGTCTGATCAGGGGTGAAGTTTTGAAACTTCACCAAAAAACAAAGGCGAACCAGTGTCTATTTCTAGCATGGCAGGCAGCCGGAGGGCAAGAAAGAAAAGGATAAGGTTTTGCTTGACCACGATGCGAGACCCTGTGTATTTAGTGCGATGGAGGCGTTGGAAACCCGGCAACAGACGGTTGGCAGGGTCGTTTCTCCTAAACGGGGCCATGGGCATCCATGCTCAACAAGATTGACAAATTGAAACAGGCAGTAAACCGTGGCACCCTTTCCCCTGACGGGGCATGGGTGTTCTCTGGCTGCGCTGTTTTGTTTGGCGCAACGATGGACGTCGGGGTGTTTTACCTGCTCACGGCCTCCGGGCTGGCCCTGGGTGCGGCCAACATGGTCAGTTTCTTGACGGCAGCAGTCCTTTTTTATGTCATCAAGGCCCGTAATACATCCCTGAAGGCCTACGTCACCGTTATTCTGATGGCGCTTTTTTTGCGCGGGGGGGTGCTGGCCTGTTTCATCCAGATGTGGGACTGGTCGCCCTGGAGGGCCATTCTGGTTTCGGCCTTCGTGTCATACCTGATCGTTTATTTGGGCCTTGTCCGCTTCGTCTTTTTCCCCGCCCTGAGAGGTCCTTTGTCAACTGAGCAGTGGCGGGCGCTGTCGCTGGGACTCCTTATCTACGCCGTGCTGCTTCGGCTTGTCTATTTGGGGCTGCCCGAGTTGTTGCATGAAGAGGCCTACTACTGGAACTACGCCCAGCACCTGGATATCGGCTACCTGGATCATCCGCCCCTGGTGGGCTGGATCGTTTGGCTGTTTACAAGCGTGATGGGTCATACCGAGCTTGCGGTCCGCTGTGGTGCCTTTGCCATCTGGATAGTGGGTGCCTCTTACGTCTATCGTCTCACCTGGAGAATCTTTGACAAGACTGCGGCAACAGCTGCCGTACTGATCTTTGCCACCTTGCCCGTATATTTCTGCCTCGGGTTTGTCATGCTCCCGGATACACCGCTGGTTGCCTGCTGGGCCGGCGCCCTTTATTATCTCTATCGTCTGCTAATCGACGAGAGAAAGGGGGCCTGGTTCGGGGTGGGGGTTTTTATGGGCCTGGGCATGCTTGCCAAATATACCATCGTGCTCCTGGGGGGCGCCGGTCTTTTGTTTGTTCTTATGGACGGCCGGTCCCGAAGGTGGCTCCTCAGACCCGAGCCCTATCTGGCGCTGCTCATCGCCATTATTCTGTTTTTGCCGGTCATTTTCTGGAACGCTCAGAATGAATGGGCCTCTCTTGTGTTTCAAGGCCCCAGACGTCTTGCGGGAGATTTCGACTTTGATCTTCCCGATTTGATCGGCAGCGCACTCATACTGCTGACACCCATGGGGGTGTTGGCGGTAGCTGCCGTGGCGGCTTCGAAGAGATTCTTCACCGTATCCGGTGATATGACCGACCAAATGAGAAATGCACGCGCTTATCGGCTTCTGATGACCCTTACCTTTTTCCCCTTTAGTGTGTTTCTGGTGTTCAGCCTCTTTAGAAATATCAAACTAAACTGGACGGGACCGCTGTGGCTGGGCACCGTGTCTTACCTGGGGTATTTGGCGGTGCAGAAGCTGCCTCGGCAGTCCGGCAAATTGCTGCTTTGGGCAAAGCGTTCCTTGAAAGCGACCCTCGTAATCATTCCTTTGATATACGGGGCTGGCCTCTATTATCTTGTTCTTGGGCTCCCCGGGCTCCCTTATCCGAAAAACGTCTTCGGTTTGGGTTGGCCTGCGCTCGCGAGGCAGGTCGAGGCCTTGGTGGAAGATCATGAGCGGAAGACCGGAGAGCGCCCATTGGTCGTGGGGATGGACAAGGACAGGTTAAACAGCTGGCTGGCCTTCTACCGAAGTCAGGCCATGACAAAAGCAAGGGGTGTCACCACAAACGAAGGCGCTCTGGAAACCGCCGGCAGGCACTTGTTTGACAGAGACAGCGGCATGTACCTCTTCTGGTTTCCAACGAAGGCACAGCAGGAAAGGGCCATGATCCTGTTTGGCCGCAAACCCGACGATCTTAGAGGGCCCCATATCACCTCCCGAGCCAAGCACACCCATGAGGTCAAAGAAATCGTGGCACGAAAAAACGGAAAAATCGCAAGCCAGTATTACTATCGCTTGATCGAAGGCTATCAGGCAAAATGAGAAGAACCTAACCCGGCAAAGCCGACCTCAAATATTCGATCTGGCCATGGCATAAATCATGTGCAAACATGATGTGATTTCAATAAATAGGTACTAAAGGTGAATGAACAGCAAATCATAGCTTCACCGACCGGCGACGAGACCGCCCCGAGGCTCTGGGGCTGGCATACCTTTCTGAGTCTGGGTGTTACCCTGGTGATACTGGGCGTGCTGATCTCCATGGTGGACCTGGAAAAGATCTGGCAGGAGGTGGAAAGGTGTGAAAAAAAACTTGTTCTTCTTGGGGCCCTGGCGCATTATCTGACCTATCCGGTTCGCGGCTTGCGCTGGCGGCGCTGTCTGGGCCACCTGCCCATCAAAGGGGGCAAGGCAAAATTTGCCCTGGTGGTTTTTTTCTACAATTTTGTGGATAACCTGGTCCCGGCCAAACTGGGCGATGTCTACGCCGCCCACATGGCACGTATCAATTTTGGTATTCGTCGTTCCGCTGCCATGGGTTCCATCGTCTTCTTGCGTATGCTGGATGCTTGGACTATCCTGTTGCTGGCGGGACTGGCTTCCTGGGTCTTGTTTTCGACACGCTTGCCCAGGGCGGTTTTTTGGGCGTTGATAGCAGGCGGCGCCATTGCGCTGGGTGCGACATTTATTATGCTATGCTTTTTCCTCCTGCAAAGGTCTCTGCCCCGGTGGCTGCCCGCAAGGCTTCGCCAGATAATTCAGGCCTTTCATACAGGCATGTGGCCCCGAACGACCGAACTGCTTCCCGTCATCGGTTTAACAACGGTCATCTGGGCCCTGGAAACGACCTGGATTTTTTTTCTGGTCTATGCCTTCAATTTGAAACTGGACCTTGCCGAGTCCGTTTTTTTGACCATGATTCCGTTGATGGCTTCTGCTTTTCCGTTGACGCCGTCAGGGGCCGGTGTGGTGGAGGTGACCCTGTTTAGCTGTCTGCGGGTGATCGGGGTGCCGGCACCCTTGGGAGTTTCTTTGACGGCGTTGAATCGGGTTATCGACTATTGGCTTCACATCGCTCTGGGAGCGGTGGTGTGGGCATTTAGGGGGAGACTCGGACTTCGCACATGGCGTGATGTGCCGCATGTCCATGAAAACCGAATCGTTCTCAATAAACCTGATAAGTTCTGAATAGACTCGGGTGCGGGTGGTGTTCGGTAGTTATGCACCCGATAAGATTGTGGAACAGGAGCGGTGTCCGTGAAAGTCTCTAAAGTCTTGCTCTTGCGCGTCTCCTCCCCGGTAGACAAGGATGTAGACCACCCGCAATTTTTCGATCCCCCTTATCCACTCAAACACCTCCAGGCGGGTCTGGCTAAATACCGGGACCCGGACGTTCATATCTTGGACTGCTGGATTCGCACCATGGATGTTGACCAAATGCTTAAACACGCGGACCAGGTGGGACCCGACCTGGTTGTCGTCTCGGCTTCCAGTTTCGACCTTGAGGTGGCGAACAGGTACGTGACCGAGTTGAAGCGCAGGGCCAAGGCGCCCCTGGTGGTGGGGATTGGTCAGGGATATTATTTAATGCGGGATTTTTGCGAAGGAAGACTGGAGGAGTACGACGCAATTCTGCTGGGGGAGCCCGAACAGGAGTTCTTCCGCCTCTTTGATTGGATCAGGGAGGCCGGTTCCGGTGATGATGAATGGCGCGAAAAGTACTGGCAATATTATGACCGGGGCGAACGATTCATGGTCCAAGATCCGGATAAGCTTCCGTTTCCTTCCTATACCCCTGAAGAGCTTCACGCCTACCGCTCCATTCACCCGGTGCAAATTTCGCAGAGGGTAACCTGGGGGTTTTTGACGGCCACGAGGGGCTGCCCCCACGGGTGTATGTTTTGCAGCGAGGTGATGCGGGTGAGCATCGGTCGCAGGCTCCGTAGCCGTTCACCGGCCAATGTGGCGGATGAGATGGAACATCTGGCCAGGCAGGGGGCCAATATTTGTTCTTTTCAGGACGACAGTTTTTCTGCCAACCGGCACTTTGTGGGGGTGCTCTGCGAAGAGCTCATTTCACGCAAGTCGCAAATGCCGTGGATGGCCCGTGCGCGGGTGGACGAGTTGGATTACGATCTGCTGGCATTGATGAAAAGGGCCGGTTGCATGATGCTGGGAATCGGTGTAGAATCGGGTAGCCAGCGAATTATCGATGGGATGAGAAAGTGTCGCAAGACCAGGCCTTGGCGTGGGATGTGCCGCCAGGTCTTCCGGTGGACTCGGGCGCTTGGCATTGGTACCAACGCGTACTATGTGATCGGCAACCCCACGGAGACCCGGGAAGAAATCGAGCAGACCATCAGATTTGCAATGGAGCTGGATGCCGACAGCATCCAGGTCCACTTTTATACGGTTTATCCGGGATCTGCAGCTTGGGAGAAATACAAACATCAAGTTGGTGATTACCAACCGGGGCAGATGTTCCACTACTCGTCCCCGTCTTTTACCCTGGCTGCGGTATCACCCGGGGAGTTGGAAGCGCTGCGCTCGCAATTCTATCGGCGCTATCTTTTTCGTCTGGGCTTTGCACTCAAACATTTGCGGCGACACGGCACCTTCTATCTGCACAACCCCGATATTCTCT
The DNA here is from genome assembly GCA_013203065.1 of Desulfobacteraceae bacterium. The sequence goes on from JABMQV010000191.1 coordinate 6,131, forward strand.
GGCGGCTCTTGGGGATTCGCAAAGTACTCTAGAAAATGCACGTAACCATCTGGAACCGAAATTAGGGAGAATGTAGCAATGTGGAAGGCCTATCCAAGACATAGCGTTAACCTGTCAGCAGGGTGCTATTCAGCTGTCCTGAATGCCCTTATCCGTGGAAGAGTGCTCCAGGGTCCCGAGGTGGAGACCTTCGAGAAAGGCTTTGCCGACTACCTTGGTGTTCGTCATGCCCTGGGCGTCTCATCGGGGCGGGCCGCCCTCTATCTGGCCTTTAAGGCGCTGCAGTTTTGTGAAGGGGATGAAATCATCATGCCGGCCTATACCTTTCATATTGTCCCCCTGGTGATCAAGGCCTGTGGCCTGAACCCTGTGTTCGTGGATGTGCTGCCGGACACCTACAATGCGGATGTTGCGCTCATGGAAAAGAAAATTACTCCAAGAACGAGGGCCATCCTTGCCACACATATGTACGGTCAACCCTGCGATATGGAACCGGTTCTGCAACTTGCCCGGCAAAACGACTTGAGAGTTCTTGAAGATTGTGCCCACGCCCTTGGCGCCAGTTATAAGGGCCGCAAGGTAGGAAGCTTTGGCGACCTGGGGGCCTTTACCTTTGCCATGGCCAAGAACATGCCCTGCTTTGGCGGCGGCATGCTCACCACCAATGATGACGACACCTATCGCAGGTTGGTGCACATGGTCCGCCCCCCGGGTACCGACAGATTGAAAGGCCTGTGGAAAGAGATCGTCTCAACCACCGTCAATTACCTGGTCACTCTCCCCCGGATTTTCTCCCTGAGTGTCTACCCGTTTATCAGGGCCTCAATGGCTCTGGGTTCCGGTTTTTTTGACCGGGAACCGGGGCAGGAAAGGGTTGCGCCAATCTCAGGGCAGTCCGAGTACTTCATTCGGTTGACGAACCTGCAGGCTGCCGTCGGACTTCACCAACTGACCCGGGTTGAAGCGATCAACGCCAGGATGAATCGCAACGCCCTCTTATATAATGAACTCTTTGAGGGACAGCCGGGCATCAAGATCCCCGGGGTGTCTTCAGAAAGGACCCATACGTTTCTTTACTACCGAATCGAAGTGCCGGATCGGCAGGCGTTGCGGAAAATACTGATCCGCAAAGGGGTGGACACCATGCCGGACGATATGTCCAATTGCGCTCAATTACCCCCTTTTAGAGAAGCCAAAACCCGGTTGAGGGTCACACCGGGTCTGCCCGAAAGGATTTTGGGAATTCCAAACAATTCCCACCTGAAGGAGGAGGATGTTCACCATATCGCAAAAGGGGTCAAGTCCGCCCTTGATTCCTGTCGACCATCATAGACCGACCCCTGTCTTGACAAATCGCTCCATCATGATAAATATTTAACGTCTTGTTGAACATGAAGATTTTGGGGATAAAAGCGAAACTTATTGTTATTTCAACATCAAAAAGCAACTAACCGTTCCCCCGTGCCTTTGTTCCTTGCCCATGAAATGTAGGTTGATTTTGTAAGATATTATCATTCCACAGAGTGGTACAATTTCCGAGACGTTTAATTTAGGAGGTATAATGCATGAAAGTTCTCGTAAGTGACCCTCTATCAGATGTGGGTATCAAAATATTCCAGGAGACCCCAGGCATTGACGTGCATGTGGATACCGGGCTTTCTCCGGAAGAATTGAAAGGGATTATCGGCCAGTATGACGGTCTGGCTATCCGCAGCGCCACAAAGGTTACGGCAGAGATTCTTGAGGCCGCCGCCAGCCTGAAGGTTATTGGTCGGGCAGGGATCGGCCTGGACAATGTGGACATCCTCGCTGCCAGTCAGCGGGGGATCGTGGTTATGAATACCCCCGAAGGGAACACGATCACAACGGCCGAACATACAATCGCCATGATCCTGGCACTCTCAAGGAATATTCCCCAGGCCACGGCTTCGCTAAAGGAAGGAAAATGGGAAAAAAAGAAACTTAAAGGACGAGAGGTCTTCAATAAGACACTGGGACTTATAGTAATATGGCATATTGGCAGTATCGTGTCTGACAGTGCCAAGGGAATGAATATGAAGGTCATTGTGTTTGATCCCTACATAAAAC
>JABMQV010000192.1 GCA_013203065.1 Desulfobacteraceae bacterium
GGCCATAAGGGAGCGGTGATATGGTTTACCGGTCTTTCAGCCTCCGGAAAATCCACTATTGCCCGCCACCTTGAAAAGCGGCTCTACGACATGGGCTGCTCCACCTATGTGTTCGACGGGGATAATGTGCGACACGGTCTCTGCGGTGATCTCGGTTTTTCACCGAATGACCGCGCGGAGAACATCCGTCGCATCGCCGAGATGGCAAACCTTTATGTGGATGCAGGGATCATCGCCATTACGGCCTTCATTTCCCCCTACCGTAGGGACAGAGAGAGGGTACAGGAGTTGGTTGGGGCGGATCGGTATGTGGAAATCTATGTTGAGTGCCCGGTGGATGTCTGCGCAGGTCGTGACCAGAAAGGGATTTATGAAAAGGCAAAGGCGGGAATAATAAAAGAGTTCACCGGTGTCTCCGCCCCCTATGAACCCCCTGCACGTCCTGCGTTGGTCATCCTCTCCCATAAAGAGGGTGCAGCGGAAGCTGCCCGACGAGTCTTAGACCTGATAAAAGAACGCCAAATAATTAACCCGTAACCCATGCCCCGCTTGCCCCGTTGAACCAGGTACCCTATGGGTGTTCAACTGGGGTGGAATTTTTGCCCTGTTAAGCCGCACTTTCTTTTGTGTTTAACTGGGGCATGTCAATAACAGCTTGACGGGTTGAATTGACGGAGTCACAGCGTATAGCATTTAACTTGTCGCAGAGTATTCCACCGGGGTACAACTTGAAACTTGAAACCGTAAATGGAGGTTAAACCATGGCCCGAGAAAAATGGACATTATTATGCCTATGGACTTTACTTCTATTGATAGCCTTTCCCGCTTTTGGTTCTGAGGAGATAAAACTCCCGTGCGAGGTCCTGGAGACTTCCCCGGCCTTGATAGGCTCTTCCGGGTTGTTAAGCGGCGTTCGTTATCTATTGGTCCATCAGGCAAACAGCGCAGATCGGGAAAAGTTCTCAAAATGGCTCAGGGGCCACAGCGGAACCGAAGTGAAGTTTGTTGTCGAGCAGAGGGAGTACCGGGGGATTTTATGCCGGCTGGCTAACTGCTTTGGCAGGGGGCTTCTCATATATCAGAGCGAAGTAACAACCAAAAAAAGGGATATCATTGATCTGTTCCTGCCGGTTTCCCCGTAATGTGAAAACTTAAAACGAACCACTGGGTGCAATTACCCTTATCTCCTGAAAACTGAAAAAGAGATCAGACAGGATTACAAGGCCGACTTGATTGTGGAAGAAAAAAATGAATGCGAATCCTGTAGATCCTGAAAAATCAAATAGATTCCACCGGACTTAAGTTTGGAGACCCCACCTATTTTTTTCTTGACAAGCAGCCTTGTTCAGTATATGAAACTTGTTCAAGTTTGAACATCGTGAGTATATTCTCTAGGGAGCGAAAAGCCATATGGAGCTTTCGGAGAAGGACTTCCAGATCCTGGATGCCTTAGATACCCAAGAAATCACCACCCAGCGAGAGCTGGCCGAGTATGCAGGCATAAGCCTTGGGCAGGTCAACTACGTCCTGAAGAACCTCTTAGAAAAAGGCCTTGTCAAAATAGGAAACTTCCGGAAGCACCCCCACAAAATTAGCTATGCCTACCACTTGACGCCAAAAGGTCTGGAGGCCAAGTCCACGCTGGCAGTCAAATTTGTGCTATCCAGGCTCAAGGAATACCATAACCTTAGACAAAAATTGGCAGAAAGATTAGGTGCCATCGAAGACGAGAGCCCGGTTCGGATCGTTTTCGTGGGGTCCCCAATTGTGGGAGGGCTCGTGGAATCCATAATCCAGGAAGATGGCCTAAGCCTTATATCGGTCGGTCAATGCGGCAATTGGAAAGAACTCAAGCATTACAGCCCTGAATCCTTTGACAAAGCTGTGCTCTTTGATGGAAGTGGGGGCATAAGAAAGATAGGGGAAACAACAGGAGTTTCTCAAGATAAATTGCTACCCCTTTGGTAGTGGGTATTCTGCTGCAGCTTGTTGTTTTTCGATTTCGGAATGAAACGGCTGGTCCCGAAAGATTGGCAGATAAAACGTTAAATTAGTTGTTGTTTCAAATAGTTAAACCATCTCTCTAAATGTAATTGAAGGGGCGGAGCTATGCCTGGATCAATGGATAAGAATATCGAGACCCTTGAAAAACGAGTCTCTGTGTCCCTGAGAACTCTGCGAGAGATAAGCCCTCCCGTTTATCAAGATTTCCCATTCGTCGGTATGGAAAGAGATTTTTAATCAGGTCGATCCTGCCTGCCCGGTAGCTCCGGAAGATGGTACTGGGTAATCCTGTCTAAAAAACCCTTAGCGGTTCATAACAAAGAACGCAGTTAAGCACCAACGTCCCCTTGCCCCCGCACTCAAAAGATACACTTGGAAAAAAGTATCTTGACAAATTGATTGCCGATGTGTACCGTTTAGGTATACAAAAAAATACAAAAGGGAGGCGAAATGGCAAAAACTGCAATGACACACGCAAGACTTACGCCGGAAATAAAAGAAAAGGCCGAGGCTATTCTTAAAGAAC
>JABMQV010000193.1 GCA_013203065.1 Desulfobacteraceae bacterium
AGCCAAATTGGCAATTATTTGGGAAAATGAGGATTTTTGACGAGGGCTTCGGGCGGGTGATCTGTGGTTTTGTGTCTATGACGGATGAAGTTTGGATATTTTTTTTGGATAGAAAAAAAATCCCGCTTGGAGATTAGGAATGTCAAAAATTGATTCTCCGCTTTCTCGATTTAAGGTGCTGGACCTGACGGTGGCACGTGCGGGCCCAACCGCTGTTCGTACGCTGGCAGACTGGGGCGCAGATGTTATAAGGATTGAACCGCCGCCAACGGCAGGCGGAAAGCATAGCCGTGCCACCGGGGGCCGACATGAGCCTGATTTCCAGAACCTGCACCGCAACAAGCGCGGCATAACACTTAATTTGAAGGCGGCTGAGGGCAAAGAGATCTTTTTTGAGATGTGTAAAAGGGCGGATGTTGTTGTGGAGAATTTCCGTACCGAGGTGAAATATCGCCTGGGCATAGATTATGAAACCGTCAAGAAGGTGAATCCACGTATTGTCTATGGCAGTATCTCAGGCTTTGGTCAGGACGGCCCATACAGTAAACGACCGGGTGTGGATCAAATCGTCCAGGGTATGAGCGGGTTAATGTCCATCACCGGTGAACCGGGACGTGATCCCATGCGCGTCGGTATCGCCATAAGCGATTTATCCGCAGGCTTCTTGCTGGCAAACGGCATTTTGATCGCTCTTTTGGATCGGGAAGTAACCGGCAAAGGACGCTGGGTCCATACCTCACTGCTGGAGTCCTTGATCTCCATGATGGATTTTCAGGCAGCCCGCTGGACAATGGCCGGGGATGTTCCGCCTCAAGCCGGAAACGATCACCCAACCTTGTGCCCAATGGGGGTTTTCGATGCCGCGGACGGCAAGGTGAACATTGCCGCGCATTCGGAAAAGATGTTCAACAACCTATGTAAAACGTTAAATGCGCCTCATTTGCTGGAAAATCCCAACTACGCCGGCAACAAAAAACGCGTGCTCCATCGAAAAGAGCTCAACCGCGAAATCAATGAAATTACCGGCCGAATGGCCCAGGCCGATCTGGTTGAAAAACTGAACGAAGCGGGTTGTCCCTGCGGTCCCATCAATAGCATCGATAAGACTTTTGCCGACCCACAGGTCCGACATCTTGAAATATCCAAGCCAATAAACCATCCTGATCTCGGTCTCATTAACTTGATACGCATGCCCATCAACATGCCGGATGTCCCCAATGCCCTCGAAATACGAAGGCATGCACCCGGAAGAGGTGAGCATTCCGATGAAGTCCTGGCTGAGTATGGATATGGTGAAGAAGAGATAAGCAGCTTTCGAAAGGCGGGAGTCATCTGATAAACAGTAAACCCCAATGTAGCTATTAAGATTCATTGGGAGGTTCGAAATACGCTGTCATACAAGTGCGGAAATTGGTTTTTGATCCTGTTTTGTGATTTCATCAAATGTGAATTATTCTGTTAACCTAAAATGAGTGGTGTAAAGTTTCAAAAATCTGCTATTTCAGACGTTCGTACAGATCTTTTTGCGACATCGGGGTAAACTTTGGAAAAGGATAGGATGAAATTAGATACAGATAAAATGATTGCCGAAAAGGAAGGCTACATTGGCTGGATCACCTTTAACAATCCAGCGAGGAGAAACGCCATTTCCCTGGAAATGTGCGAGGCCTTGGGTGTAATACTCAGCGATTTTCAGCGGGACGGCACCATTCGCGTTGTCGTTCTGAAAGGTGCCGGTGATAAGGCCTTTATTTCCGGTGCCGACATCTCGGAATTTGAAAAAGAGCGTCATTCGGCCGCTTCGAAAGAGGCGTATGCCAAAAAATTTGCGATGGGCAGTAATATGCTATATAACCTGGACAAACCTCTCATAGCAATGATTCAGGGATTTTGCATCGGGGGAGGGCTGGCAATCGCCCTCAGTGCTGATATACGCTTCGCAACCAAAGATTCAACGTTTGGCATTCCGGCCGCTAAACTGGGGCTGGGATACGGCTACTCCGAGATGAAGGTCCTGTGCGATCTGGTGGGGCCATCACACGCAAAAGACATCTTGTTCTCAGCGCGATTTCTGGGTGCAGAGGAAGCGTTGCGCATTGGGCTTGTCAACAGGGTCGCATCAAGAGATGAACTTGAAACCACGGTCAGAGATTACGTCACCATTATTGCAAACAATGCGCCATTAACCATAAAAACAGCAAAGACCGCAGTAAGAGAGGAAAGAAAAAACCCGGAGGACAGGGATCTGAAAAGAATCGCCAAAATGGTCGATAAATGCTTTGACAGCAAAGATTACGCCGAAGGACGCCGTGCCTTTATGGAAAAGCGTAAGCCTGTGTTTACAGGTAAATAACCATCAAGTCCTTTGGCTGGGATGAAAGTATTCTGAAAGAATCAATGGTCGAAAGGTAGCAATGATGGAAAACGAAACTGCCAAATTGATTTTGCCCGTGAGCATCACCTATTTGTCTGCCATTCAGGGTTTTATTGGTGAGTTGGCAAGGACTGCCGGTCTCCCCTCCAAGGATATTGATCTCCTCCTGTTGGCCGTAGAAGAAGCCACCGTCAATGTCATCGAACACGCCTTTCTGCCGGATGAGAATGCCACCTTTGAAGTCGCTTGTGAGCACACCCCCCTGGAGTTTACCGTAAAGATCCGGGATAAGGGTTTACCCTTCGATCCCGACCAGGTGAAAGCGTTCGAACCGCTCCCCGATCTGGAAGATATCTCCCAGGCAGGACTGGGATTTAGGCTGATGAAAAAAAGCGTGGACAAGCTCACTTTCCACAACCTGGGTTTTGAAGGGAAAGAAGTGAGACTTACCAAATTCATCCACCAGAAACACATCGA
>JABMQV010000021.1 GCA_013203065.1 Desulfobacteraceae bacterium
CTATTATCAGTATACCAACATCAAGTCAAGTTATTTACTTAATGATGGACGTCCCCCATTTCCTCAAAATCACACCTTGACAGAAAAGCATAATTGAATAAACATATAAATCTTGATAAAGAGGAATCTGAAGTTGTAACATTGTAGGACCATATCATGCTAAAAAAAGGAAAAACGACCAAATTCAAGGAGATCGAAAAGAAGGAACAAGAAAGGAGGAAATTGAGATGGGTACGAAAGTCTTAATCGCACCATTGCGGTATGTGCAGGGTCCAGATGCGCTTTCCCAAATAGGGGAACAACTTCAGGGACTGGGGATAAGAAACCCCCTAGTCATTGCGGGGCCGACAGCCATGAGCGTCTGCCGGGAAAGCATGAGCAAAAGCATGGATGCAAGAGGTATAAAATACAATTTCATCGAATTTTTAGGGGAAAGCACCTTTGAGGAAATATACAGGATCAGGGATGCGTGTCTGTCCGGAAGTCATGACGCCATTATCTCTTGCGGCGGTGGAAAAGCCCTGGATGCAGGAAGATCGGCTGCGGCAGGCAGCGCGGTCAACGCAGGCGTTTTACCGCCTGTGGAGATCCAGAAGCTGGGGGCGGACGTTACCTGTATTCAGGTTCCGACCATCGCAGCCACGGATGCACCGACCGCAAAACTATCGGTGATTTATAATGACAAAGGGACATATGAAACGGCGCTTGTCTTTCCCACGAGTCCTTCCATGGTGTTGGTGGATACCAAGATAATTGCCAATGCGCCAGCAGATACCCTGGTGTCCGGAATGGGGGATGCCCTGGCGACATACTTCGAAGCGGCCATATCCTATCAGACCGGGACACCGGTTCTGGCGGGTGGCTTCTCCACCCGGACGGCCCAGATGTTGGCTCGTCTTGCTTTTGAAATCCTTATGGAATACGGCGTTCAGGCCAAGTTGGAAGCGGAGAACAGTGTCGCAGGGCCTGCCTTGGAGGCCGTGGTTGAGGCGAATATCCTGTTGAGTGGCCTGGGTTATGAGAACGGCGGCCTGGCAGCAGCCCATGCCATCGCCACGAGCTGGACACAGGTCTACGATCTCTTTGAGGTGCATCCGACTCATGGACAATTGGCGGGCTTTTCGACCCTGACCCAACTCATAATGGAAGCGCGACCACACGAATTTTTGGATAGGATTTATGGGTTCTGTAAAAAGGTCGGGCTGCCGACGACCTTCGAAGAATTAGGGATGAAAAATGCATCTGATGAGGCTTTATGGAAAGTTGCAGAAGATGCGTCAAAAAACTTCATCATTATGTCGATGCCCAAGGCCTCCCAGATGCCGGATGATGAGGGGAAGTTCTACGATCCGGATGAGATCTTCAATTGCATGAAAGCAGCCGATGCCTATGGAAAGGCCTTCAAGCCCTAAACGTAACAAGCGTTAAGGTAATTCCATAGTCAAACAAAACCCTACATACTTGAAAGGAGATACAAAATGAGTTGGAGCTATGACCATGTGCATCTAAAAGCCAGCGATCTGAACGAAACCGTCGACTTTTATCATAAAAATTTCAATGCTGAACAGAAGTTCTCCAGAGAGTTCAAAGGGATGACGATAATCGGCATGGATATAAACGGAATGACACTCCTCATTTCCGGCGCCATAGAAGGCGAAAACCCCAAGCCGGGCAGCGCCGACCCTCAATTCGGAATCATACATTTCGGCCTACGCTGCGATAACCTGGAGCAGAAGATTGCAGAGCTGAAGAATAACGGAGTGGAGTTTACCATGGACCTTACGGATATCGATGGCAGTACTAAAATAGCCTTTATCAAGGCTCCTGACGAAGTACTCATCGAGTTATTACAACGTGGCTAAAAAGCAGGTTCTGATTGGCATTGAAAGGCGCTCTGTGTCATCATGGACATTGGACAAATCCCTGGGCCCACAGGCACCCTCCGCAAGTGGGGAATTGATTACCGAAACAGTCCTGGAGGTTGCTCTCGGACATCTCGCAGCTCCTGCATTTGGTACAGGGTGAAAAAGAGAATTCCGTGAGATTTTCTCTAAGACGGGCATACGCTGCGTTCTTCCAGAGAGGAATCAATCCCTTTTCTACCAAGGAACCCACATGGAAGGCGTGGGAATGCCTCCGCCTCTCCCCCAGAAAGCTGGAATGCGAGTGTAACAAAGGCAGGCAGGGACTGACCATGCCGTCCCACCTCACACTGGTGCTGCCTCGTTCGACGAATGGACAGGTGTCATAGGGCTGCGAAAAATCCACGTTGATAAAATTTGTCCACTCGTACCTGGGCAGGAATTCCTTCAGCGCATCAAAGATCCTGGGGGAGGCGTCCATCCGGGGCATGGAGATTCCAGTCAGGTAGTTTCTGAAATTCCACATGGATTCTCCGTAAAGGATCTCGTTTTCCATCTCTTCCGTATAGGGCAGCACATTGGTGACGAAAAATTTCTTGGCACCCAGGCGCGCCCCAAGTTCGAAGACGGCGACCATGTCGTCCATGTTACTGTCCGTGGCCACAAAGACGATGCCGAGATGAGGTGTTTCCGTATTCTTAGTGTGCTTCAAGATATTTAGATCTTCCAGATGGTCGATGATGACTGGAAGGAGGTTATTGCGCCTTATTCCCGAATAACTTTCTGGTGTTGCACCGTCGAGTGACACCCATAGCCTGTCCAGACCGATGTTATGCAACCGATGTATGCGCTCCTTTTTCAGCAGGATCCCGTTTGTGATCAACGTAACTTCCGAACCCAGTAGTTTAAAGGCTTCGATCATTTTCAGGATGTCCGGGTGTAAAAGAGGTTCTCCAAAACCGCCAAAAGTCACTGCCGGAACCGGCCGGCAGGACCTCACATCTTCGACAATCCTTTCAAAAGTCTTCCATGTCATGTCGCCCAACGGTTCATCCCAGACGTTTCTGATACATGTGCGGCAGTTCAGGTTGCATCGTGTGGTCGGCTCGATATAAACTCTGGCCAGACGGGATATGGCCCTGTGAAGAAGAATGGCGTTTTTTCCCTCTTCGAAAAAAATTCGGGCTCCGGGTTTCAACCCAAACCTGTCGGAGATATCCGGAGGCAGCTCAAGACGGCCCCTTTCGTCAATGACGATGGCCTTTCGGCCGTTTCCGGCTTTCCTGTTTTCCGTATCCATTGGTTCCTGTTCCGCCTTTGGAGATGGCATGTCGCCAAAAAACTTGGAATCCTTTCTTTCTCTAATCCCTACGCAGCAAAACTCAATACATAAGCGAACCGCCCGAGATTGTGATCGCTTGGCCTGTCATCGCACCCGATTCCTCCGATGAAAGGTAGACCGCCAGGGGGGCTATCTCCGCCGGTTCAAGCATCCTGCCCATGGGTGTAAGTGAGTCTTCCCACTCTTCGGTGCTCTTTCCGAGACGATCCGCATCGTATTTCATGCGCTTCAGGAACATATCCGTCCTCACAGGGCCGGGACAGATGGCGTTTACTCGAATGCCCTCGTTGGCCACCTCCAGGGCGAGGGTGCGGGTAAGCCCTATAATCCCATGTTTGGTGACGCTATATGCACACCCGTGGACGGCCCCGATCTTACCCGCAACCGAGGAGATATTGATGATGCACCCAGACTTCTTGTCCAGCATGACAGGAAGCACCGCCTTGGAACTTATATAGGCGGAAGTCAGGTTAACGGCCAAGGTATAATCCCAAAATTCGTCATCGTACTGAGAGAGGGGTTTTGGATTGGCACTGCTCCCCACGCCAGCATTATTAACAAGGATATCCACTGTCCCGAATGCCTCCAGCACCTGTTCCACCATGGTCCTTATGGATGAACGATCGGAAACATCCATGGGAAGCGCAAGGGCACGCCTTCCCGACGTTTGCACTTCTTTTCCCACAGCTTCGAGTTGCTCTCGGGTGCGGGCCGTTAAAGCGACGTCTGCGCCCTCTCGTGCGAAAGCAAGGGCGATGGCTCTACCAATTCCTCTTCCACCACCTGTCACAATAGCTACTTTGTCTTTTAGTTTCACAACCACCTCCTTAATTAAATTGATTAGGGCTTTCATATATCGTAAGCGTTTACAGTTTCAGACCTGCCCGCCATGGCTCTCGCTCAGGCGAGGCGGGGGGGGTTCAACTTTCAGGGTTTAGGACAAGGAAGGGATTGCAGACCGGAAATCCAGGAAACGCATGCGTACACTTACCCTTTTATCGCCCCAAAGGTCAGCCCCCTTACAATATATCGCTGCATGAACCAGGCGGCGGC
>JABMQV010000194.1 GCA_013203065.1 Desulfobacteraceae bacterium
AGGATAGACAGAGTAACCAAACGCGTTGACAAAATTCAAAAACCGAAGAGAACGAAGGCGGTGGAATTAAGCCAGATCCCAAAACTTGATCCGGCTTTATTAGCCCGTGCCATTAGCGGGAAGATATACCCAAGTGATATTATCTTAGGTCATATCATTGCGAATCCAGATGGAATTGACATAAACACTTTGGAAAATAGAACAGGGTTTGAATATAGAACGATCCTGCAAATTATTCTGACCTTGAGACAGGAAAGAAAAATTAGAAGTCAACTGAAAGAGGGTCTTCGAGGAAAGGCTTATGCGGCTGGTAAGAGCCGAACTCTTTATTTTGAGGCTTGATGCAGGGTGAAATCTCCCCGTTTTCAGCAATTGATCCGGCAGTCTTGATGAAACTTACCCATGTGAGGGTCGGGGATCATTCAGGTAGTCAATACAAGGTACGCTCTCCCTGAAATGAAGAGATGTTACATGTAAATGAAAGGAGCGCTTTATGAAAGCAGCACTGACTCCCAAACCGTCTGAAGCATTGCTCAACCTTCTCAAGTCCACAGCAGACATATTCAATTCCAGGCCTGATTTGCAGGAGGAAATGAAAGGCACCCAAGGATGGATCAACGCCACCATCGGTTTCAAAACCTCGGACAACAAAATCGCATCGGCGGTCATCATCAAGGATGGGCATGTGAAGGTCAAGGACCACATCCCCGAAGACGTGGATGCCTGCCTGATTTTCCGTACGGAAAACGACTTCATGGCCTTCCAGACGGCGAACAAGGATGATGCGTCCTTGATGATCCTGCGCGGTCGCATGTGGATCGAAGGGACCATCGCCCTGTACAACTACTGCGATTATCTGGTGAACCTGTTGTTTCTGGATGAGGCCAGGGCGGCAACCGAGGAGATGATGCGAGAACACCAGATGGAAAAACTTCGCATTGCCGACGGGGCGGACACCAGCGGTCGTGACGAAAAGATCAGGCGAAGGGCCGAACGGCTGCGCGGAGAAAAGGTTGACCCCGGCGTCAACTGGCTTGAGGATCCTTATCTGTCGGACTTCACCCTGGATAATTTCCCGCGAGTCAAGCGCTTCCGCAAAGAACGCTTCGACACAAAGCCCGAAGTGAGCGCTGAGCACGGAAAGCTGCTGACCGACTTCTTCCTTGAGCACGGCTACGAAAAAACCGCTGACGGTAAGCCGTGGGACCCCTGCCTTCGCAAAGCGAAAAGTTTCTATCACCTCATGACCAACCGTAAGACGCTCATCCGTGAAGGCGACCTGATCGCCGGAACCTACACACCCAATCCCATTATCGGGCTGGTGAACCAGCCGTACACGTTTGGCTGGCAGGTGTGGGGTGAGCTGAGGACCAATGCATTCCGGGAACTGGATCCCTACGTCAGCACGGAGGAGACCATTCAAACCTTGCACAAACACGTGATGCCGTTTTTCGCCAGGCGAAATATTCAGGACTACTGGAAGACCATGTTCGACAACCCGCTGGCCGCTCGCATCCACGAACGGTACTTCTCCATTTTCTACTATGGAACCGTGTCCCATGCCACCATGACGCCCGGCCACCAGAAGTATCTGAACCTGGGGCTCGACGGTGTTCGGGACCTGATCGAGCAGGAACTGGACAGGGACAAGACAGCCGATGAGGAAAAGAAGAATACCCTCGAGGCCATGAGGATCAGTCTGGATGCGGTCTCGGTCTACACCAAAAATCTGGCGGAACGCGTCCGGAAGGAGGCTGGGGCCGCTTCCGATCCGGTCCGGAAGGACGAACTCGATGAAATCCACAAAATCCTGCTCCGGGTGCCGGACAAGCCCGCAGAGACGCTTCATGAAGCGGTTCAGGCCATGTGGATCGTCGAAGTTGCCCTGGGGTTGGAAAGTACGGATGATGGGCCCCACCTGGGAAGACTGGACCAACTGCTGCAGCCCTATTTCGATAGCGACATTAAGAAGCTGAAAACCGAAGAAGAACGAAAGGCATATATCGCCCGGGCCGTTGAACTGATCGGGTGCCTGTATATGCGCCTCTCCAGCCATTACAACATCCAAATGGAAATTGTCTCCTGGATGAATTCAGGCGGACCGCCTTCGACCGTGATCGTCGTCGGCGGGATCACGCGGGACGGCAAAGACGCCGTGAACGACATGACCTATATCATCTTGAAGGTCACGGAAATGATGGCACTGAATGATCCCAACATGCATGCCCGGTATATGCCCGGGGTCAACAGCGAAACCTATCTCAAACGGGTGTGTGAAGTAAATTACATCACCGGTGCCACACCGTGTGTTCACAACGATGCCGCCATGATCGAGGCCTTGACAAAGGTAAATCCGGACTGGGCCCTTGAAGATATCCGCGACTGGACGGCCAACGGATGCGTGGAACCCTGCATCCCCGGCAGGCACTTCCCTACCACCGGCAGCGTGGAATTCAGCCTGATGGCGCCCCTTGAGATGGCATTCAATAACGGTGTCCACCCGCTCCTGGAATGGGACCTGGGCCCGAAAACAGGAAGCATCGAAGACGGTGATTTTGCCACGTTTGAGGATTTCTTCGAGGCCTTCAAGAAACAGCACGCCTTTATGTGCGGGCAGGGTGTGATGGGAAACAATCAGATCGAGCAGGTTCACCAGGAGCATATGCCCTCCCCTCTCATGTCCGTCCTGGTGGACGACTGCATCAGCAAGGGACGCGGTGTGACGCGCGGCGGCGCCAGATACAATACCAGCGGAATCACTTCCATCGGGCTGGCGGATGTAAGTGATTCCCTGACCGCCATCAAAAAGGTGGTCTTTGATGAAAAGAAAACTTCGTTCAGGGAATTTAAGAAAGCCCTGCAATACAACTTCGAAGGCTATACCAGTCTTCGCGCCTGGATACAAAATCATGTTCCCAAGTTCGGGTCCGGCGATCCGGAGGCCTTTGCCATGGTGGACCGCGTGACACGGCTCGTGGCCGACTTTGCCCACAGCCAACAGAACGTGAGAGATGGACACTACACCTCCGGGTGGTGGTCCATGAACTACCATGCCATTTATGGCCGGGTATCGGGCGCATCCCCATCAGGCCGGCTGGCCGGAGAGCCGTTTACGCCAGGACTGACGCCCCATCCGTCCGCGTCCAACAACATTATGGACAACCTCATGGATGTGGCAAAGCTGGATCCCGTAACTCTGGACAATAACATTGCCTTCAATGTCCGGGTCGTTCCCTCACCCAAGGACACCCATGAGCAGACCATAACGAGAATGGCCCAGGTTCTTCGAACCTATTTTGAGCAGGGCGGCATGCAGGTCCAGTTTATCATGCTCAACACCGATACCTTGAAAGATGCAATGGCCCACCCGGAATATTATCCGGACCTCCTTGTGCGCATTTCCGGATATTGCGCCTACTTCACCCAGCTGCACCGGGACCTGCAGATGGAAATCATCAGGAGAAACGAATTTGGACTCGGATAATCAATTGAAACGACCTCTCGTCATCGATGTCAAGGGCAACTCTCTCGACGACGGCCCGGGAACCCGCTCGGTTGTCTTCTTCAAGGGATGCCCGTTGGACTGCTTCTGGTGTCAGAACCCGGAAAGCAAGAAGGTGGGTGCCGAACTGCTGTTTGACAGGGAAAAATGCGTGGGCAGCCAGGAGTGCATCGGGGTCTGCCCGGAAGGTGCTCTCAAGGCGGCGGATCCCCTAGACGTGGACCGGAACAAGTGCACCTTCTGTTTTCTGTGTCTGGACGTGTGTCCTTCAAAAGCCCTGGAACGGGTCGGCAAGGAGATGAGCGTAGAGGAACTTGTCGCCAAGGTGACACCCTACAAGCCGTTTTTTCAGAACACCGGCGGCGGGGTAACGCTTTCCGGAGGGGAGCCGACAATGTTCATGGACTTTGTGTCATCCCTCTTGCGGCGCCTCAAGGAAGAGGGGATACACACGCTCGTCGAGACCTGCGGCCTCTTTACCTTCGAAAACTTTTCCGAAAAGGTCCTGCCCTATGTGGACCTGATCTACATGGATATCAAGATTCTCGACCCCGAAGATCACAAACGGTGGTGCGGCGTGACCAACAAGCGAATTCTGCAGAACTTCATCCGCCTGCATGAAATGTCGCTGGAGGGTGGTTGTGAGATCAAGCCCCGCACCCCGCTGATACCCGGCATCACCGACACTGACGACAAGATGCAGGCCCTTGCACAGTTCTACCAGGACCACGGGGTGAAACGCGCGGCACTGGAGAAGAACAACCCCATCTGGTTCGACAAGTTCGAAAAGATCGGCGTTGAAACAAGCATACCCGAAACCAGTCCAATGCGCAGTTTCTACGATCAGGGGGCTTTTGTACGCATCAAGAAAATGTTCGAGGACAAAGGGATCGAAATCCTTGAGTCTTAGGGAGCTTCCCGTCATGGGGGATGGCTTAAGGGATTAATTGATCAAAGGAGGACACTTATGAAAGAACTCAAGAAGAATGAGGCCTTTGAGTTGGCATCGCCCTATCCCTACATGTTAGTCGTTACCCTCGACAAAAGAGAAAGACCGAATATCATGGGACTTTCGTGGTGGATGTTCACATCAACGAAACCCTTAATGATTGCAATTTCAGTGGGACATCGGAGATATTCCTATGAATGTCTCGAGCACCATAAAGAATTCGTATTGTGCTTCCCATCGGAGGGCCAGGAAAAAGGTGCGTGGCTCTGCGGCATAAAGAGCGGAAAAAAAATAGACAAGTTTGAGGCAACGGGATTTAAACCAGTTCCGTCAAAAGAGGTAAAACCACCGACGATTGATGGCGCAACTGTTGCTTATGAATGTAAGGTTGTCGATCAATTCAAGACGGGAGATCATACGGTATATGTAGCAGATGTCGTTGCGATACACGGCAATCCTGAAAAAATCAACCACCTCTATTCAATACATTATAAAAAACTTGTAAGCATTGGCTCTAACGGTAATATAAATATGGATCTGGGGATGTAGGCACGAAGCAGAGCCGATATCCGGATCAGCCGCTCAAGGGGTATGAAGACGTACGCACGGGGGAGTATTCGGTACTGCGGGTATTGGACGAGGGTTCGGGCATTACTGCAAAGGGTTTCATGTCATCTCTAAAATATTTTTTCATATTGACTATGGTTATCTTATTGCCAGCAACCGCCTTTTCAGACACAATTTCGCTTAAGTCCGATAAGTGGTGTCCCTATAATTGTGAACCGGATGCAAAATTGCCTGGTTATACAATCGAGGTCGCAAAGAGAATTTTTGAAAAAGCTGGCCACGAACTAAAATATGAGATCGCTCCCTGGTCCCGTTCCTTAAAGCTTGCTAGAGAGGGTGATATTACAGCAATAGTAGGGGTAACCAGAAATGAAGCTCCTGAACTTATTTTTCCCGAACAGGAGTTTGGAATTTCACTCATTCATTTTTACAAAAGAAAGGGATTTCCATGGAGTTTTTCAGGAGTAAAGTCCCTTGACACTGTAAGAGTTGGTATTATGGGTGACTATGAGTATGGCGCTGAGTTTGATGAGTATTTTGAAAAGAATAAGGAAACAAGGAAGGTTCAAATTATTAGGGCCAAAGAGCCTTTGGTATTAAATATTAGAAAACTATTAAGAGGAAGGATAGATGTAATCCCTGAAGATAAATCCGTTTTTGTTAATACTGCTAATTCTATGGGTGTTTTGGACAAGATTGAAGATGCTGGAAGTGATCCTATAGGTTCAAAGGAGGAATTAGATGAATCAAAGTTGTATATTGCGTTTTCTCCTAAAAACCCTAAATCAAAAGAATATGCCAAATTGATTACCGATGGAATAGAACAGATGAGGCAATCGGGGGAGTTGAGCAAAATTTTGGCCAGATATAAATTGACGGATTGGAGAGAAGACTTTAAGGATGTAATAAAAAAATATCAAAAGTAGCAGCCACCTGAAACCCGAACACTTTTTTTGTTGCGACCGAAGGCCTGCATCGGGCATAAGGAGATATTCATATGGGGAAAGTAATAAATATCGAAAAATGTTTCGAGAAATTTAGTGATACTTTTTCTCCCAAGATAATTGGGGAGTTAAACGGTCAGCATGTCATGCTTGTAAGGTGCGAAGGGGATAAGGTTCCATGGCACTCACATGACAATGAAGATGAAATGTTTTTGGTTGTGGATGGAATACTCGAAGTGATGGAAAAGAACAAAAGCATTACTTTGCATCCCGGTGAATTTTACATTGTTCATCGAGGCATAGAGCATCGTGTTATTCCTCAAGGC
>JABMQV010000195.1 GCA_013203065.1 Desulfobacteraceae bacterium
TAACCACCCTGCTGGGAGTCCAGTTTTATGGATACGGTTTTACTTACGCCTGTCTGGTTTCCTTGCTCTTTTCCTTTTATCTTCTGAATGGCAAGGTAAGAGATCTTGAGTACATCACCTTTGCCGGGCAGCCGGTGCTCTGAACTGGCCACTGATCACTGATTACTGGCCACTGATCACTCAATTTTGGTTGCAGCCTAAGGCCTGGATTGGGAGGTTATGATGGAATATAAGGCGCTCGTAATATCGCTGGGTGGGTCAATCATCGTCCCTGCGAGGATAGACTCGGACTTTCTGAAGAGGTTTCGGGAAATCATTCTTGGTTTGGAACAGGCGCGATTTGTGATCATTTGCGGTGGGGGAAAAATCTGCAGAAATTACCAGAATGCCGCAAGAGAGATGGCAGAAATATCAAAGGAGGATCTCGACTGGATCGGAATCCAGGCTACCCGGCTCAACGCGGAATTGGTCAGGTCAATTTTTGGAGAAACAGCCTACAAGAAAGTCATCCACGATCCCCATGAGGAAATCGATACCAGCAAGCGGATTGTCATTGGCGCAGGGTTTGAACCCGGAAGTTCCACTGATTTACGTGCCGTCCAAGTGGCCGAGCGGTTTGGCGCAGGCAAGGTCGTCAACATGTCCAACATTGACTACGTATACGACGATGACCCCAAAAAAAATCCCCTTGCAAAAAAACTCACAAACATAACCTGGGCCGATTTCAGGAAACTCGTTGGGAGTGAATGGGCCCCGGGGTTGAATATGCCATTTGATCCCATCGCATCGAAAGAGGCAGAGAAACTGGGGCTGGAGGTTGTAATTATCGGTAATGAGATCAGTAATCTTAAGAGAGTCCTGAAAGGTGAGAGCTACAACGGGACCACCATTTCTTGACTGTTTCACTCATTAGTCTTGATCTCTCTTTGTGCCGTGAACAAAGGGTCCTCTGATTTTTTGCCAATGTTCGGAAGTGCGATCACAACGGCTCCTTCTTAAGAACCCATTTTTCGAGCACTTGGAAAACGATCTCTCTCTTAATCGGTTTTGTGATGTAGTCATCCATGCCCGCCTCAAGACACCTCTCCCGGTCACCCTTCATGGCGCCGGCGGTCATGGCGATAATGGGAAAGTGATGCGTAATGAGTTGTGTGTTGTGAGATTGCCACTCCCGAATAACTTTCGTCGCTTCCAGGCCATCCATTTCAGGCATCTGGACATCCATGAGGATTAGATTGAAGTCGTTCGGGGCGGCCTTGTATTTGTCAACTGCTTCTCTGCCGTTATTGGCCACCACCACGTGATACCCGGCCTTTGTCAACATCACCTTGGCCAACTTCTGGTTTACCGGATTGTCTTCCGCCAAAAGGATGTGCACGGAATGTTTTGCCTCTTCCTCAACGGTGTATTGCGTCATGATCTTATGTTCCCGAATCTCGGGCTTGTTTTCTCCGTCTTTTCTTTGTCCCACTATTCTTCCCAACATTTGATACAGTCTCTCTCTTCGAATGGGCTTTAGTAGAAAACCGTCAAACCCGGCATCTTCGCATTTCTCGGCAACCCTGTCCGTCAGGGAAGACAAGGCAATCAGCGGGATGTTCCGCAGTTCGGATCCGTGACTACGGATCTCTTTGGCAATCTCATACCCGGTCTTCCCGGGCATCTGAATATCCGATAGACAGAGATCAAAGGGGTCACCATCTTCCTTGGCCGTTATCAAAGCGGGTATGACTTCTGTCGCTTGTTTTAGGCTGAGGACCCGCATTTGGACCGATTCCAAAAATCGAGAGAGGATGAGAAGGTTGTTCTCGTTGTCATCGACGATAAGCACCCGCTTGTGAGAGAGGAGAGCTGTGGCGAACTTCTTGACCTTTCTGTCTCCTGATTTCCCGACCCACGCGGTAAAGCGAAACACGCTGCCTTTGCCAACCTCGCTTTCTGCCCAGAGATCTCCGCCCATCAAGGTCGATATCTGTCTGGAAATGGACAGACCCAGACCGGTGCCGCCA
>JABMQV010000196.1 GCA_013203065.1 Desulfobacteraceae bacterium
ATGGTATAGGATTGTCGATTGGCGATTGTCGATTGAAAAGCGCCTGAAAGGCCAAAGGATATAGTATCCCAAATACCAAAAACATTATCTTAAGGACTATAGGACTTGCTATAGTAATTCTTTGAATTTCTGATATTCAATCGCCAATTGTCAACGGGGTGCCAATAAGATCTCTTGACCAAGCATTTGGCGAGCATCTTGTATAGTATTGCATCTATAAATGAGTAAGACCGTGGAGTGACATAACTGATGGACATCATACAATATACGGAAGAGCACCGGATCTTTCGGGAGACGGTAAGGAGATTTTTTGGAAAGGAAGTGGTCCCCTATGCGGATGAATGGGAGGAAGCGGGCATTGTTCCCAAGGAGGTCTGGCGAAAAATGGGAGAACAGGGGTTCCTGTGTATGGACGTCCCCGAGGAATATGGGGGCTTCGGAGCCGACTTTCTTTATTCGGTCATTTTGTCGGAGGAGTTGGGAAAGACAGGTAACACCGGGCTTGCCGCACCCCTTCACAGCGATATTGTGGTCCCCTACATTACCGCGTATGCCTCTGAAGAACTGAAGAAGAAGTATCTTCCCGGATGTGTATCAGGAGAAACCATCACTGCCATCGCCATGACCGAACCCAACACGGGGAGCGATCTGGCCGCCATCCGAACCACCGCTGTGGAGGATGGCGATGATGTAATCATAAACGGCCAGAAGACCTTTATCAGCAACGGCATCAACTGCGATCTCTTGATTCTGGCTGCAAAAGACCCTTCGATTGAGAATGCCTACCAGGCCATGGATCTTTATCTGGTGGAGGACGGAACGTCTGGATTCGAGAAAGGAAAGAAGATAAAGAAGGTAGGTTGGCACAGCCAGGACACGGCGGAGCTGTTCTTTAGCGACTGCCGTGTTCCAAAGACCAACCGCCTGGGTCAGAATGGCGGTGGTTTTATGATGCTCATGGAGAAACTCCAACAGGAGCGTCTCATGTGCTGCATCGGCGCGGTTGTGGCGGCGGAACGAATGATAGAGTTGACAATCGAGTACTGCAAGGAGAGGACCGCCTTTGGTCGCCCCATCTCCAAATTTCAAAACACCCAGTTCAAGATTGTTGAGATGTCCACCGAGGCAAGGCTGGGCCGCACCTTTTTGGACAAGTTGATCGTGGACCATATGGAGGGAAAGAACATTGTGGTTGACGTGTCAATGGCCAAATACTGGACCACGGAAATGGCCATGCGCGTTGCCGATCAGTGCGTCCAGTTGCACGGTGGATATGGTTATTGCGAAGAATATCCCATTGCCCGGGCCTGGAGAGACATCCGGGTCATGTCCATCTTTGCCGGGACAAATGAGATCATGAAGGGGATTGCCGCCAAATTTATGGGGTTATGATCGCCCAACATCCCTCCCGGCCAACTTTTCTGAATATGTTTTGCAATTCTCTCAAGTGACAGTGCGCCTCAAGGGTGTCACCTATGGCTGACCCAAGCCCCCATACACACCACTTACGTCGCAAACTGCGCGAAATCATCTTTGAAGCCGATACACCCGGCGGGAAGGCCTTTGATGTGGCCCTTCTTTTCTGCATCCTTTCTAGTGTGGTTGCAGTGGTGCTGGAAAGCGTAGCCGGGATCCGTGAACATTACGGCAGTGCATTACGCGCCTTTGAATGGATCATCACCGGACTCTTCACCATCGAATACGTGCTGCGCCTGGTCTGTGTGGGAAGACCCATGCGATATGCTGCCAGCTTCTACGGAATCGTTGATCTTCTGGCCATTGCCCCTACCTATTTAAGCCTGATTATTCCCGGGACACACTCACTCATTGTTATCAGAGCCCTGCGTTTGCTGCGAATATTTCGTGTCTTAAAACTCGCCCATTTCGTGGGTGAGGCCCGGGTGCTTAAGATGGCACTTCGGGCCAGCATCCGAAAGATCCTCATATTTGTCGGTACAGTGCTGACACTGGTGCTGATCGTAGGCGCTTTAATGTATCTCATCGAGGGTGAGGTCCATGGGTTCACAAGTATCCCCCAGAGCATCTATTGGGCCATCGTCACCATGACAACGGTAGGATACGGAGACGTGGCGCCGCATACAGTTCTGGGCAAATTTCTCGCCTCTATTGTAATGATCATTGGATACGGCATTATCGCGGTACCCACCGGGATCGTGACAGTGGAGATGGCAAGTGCTCACAAGTCATCCATCACCACCAAGTCATGTCCGGACTGTTCCGCAGAAGGACACGACCCCGATGCAGAGTTCTGCAAGTATTGCGGAGCAAAGCTTTAACAAGAAATATGACAAACTCCTTTACTTATCTCCCTTGCACGGATTAAGATTGCAACATCCTCTGGCGTCAATTCTGCGCTCATATTTGCCACCGTTTGAAGACTCACCTGTTACCAGGCAGGCTGGGGTCAGGGGGCACGGTTTCCAAATCCCACGGTGCCCCAGATTATTGAGAACTTATCTGATTTTATTGTTACGGCCTTGTTTCGATTGAAAACCTTTAACACAGGAGGTGAAAGTTCAACATGATCGATTTCAGTCTTACCAATGAACAGAAGCGTTTGCTTGATTTGACAAGAGATTTTTCCGCCAAGGAGATCAGACCGATTGCCCTCGAATATGATCTGGACGGGACATATCCCGAGGCCATTTTAAAAAAGGCGTATGAATTGGGTCTCATGTACACGAATATTCCGGAAACGTACGGAGGGTCCGGGATGGATTATGTGACCCACTACATCGTCACTGAGGCCCTAAACTATGATTGCTGTGCCATCGGTCAAATGATTGGTATCTCACACCTTTCAACCGGCGCAATATTGCTGGGAGGTACAGAGGAAAAGAAGGAAAAATTCCTGGGTCAGATGACCAAGAGCTACCGCAGCGGAAGTTTTTGTCTGACCGAACCCGAAGCCGGCTCGGATGCCGGTGCAATGAGAACAAAGGCAGAAAAGCAGGGCGACGGGTATGTGGTCAACGGCGCAAAATGTTACATTACCAATGGGGGGTACGCAGACCTGCTGTGCTTGTTCGCAACCCTTGATACAAGTCTGGGTACCAAGGG
>JABMQV010000197.1 GCA_013203065.1 Desulfobacteraceae bacterium
ATGATGTAAGCGCCTTTCCAAGGTTACGGGAAACCTTACGCGTTGCCCGTTCCCTTAGCCATTCAAAGGGATTGTATCCTGGCGAGAGCAGTTTTGTCTCGGGGAACAATCCCTTTTTTTGTGAATCTATCCCCCTCTCACGCCACTACGCCAGCCCCCCGGAATCTGAGATCTGGCTTTTGGCCCCCCTACCAAGGAGAAAATCAAAGCCGCGTCCTCAGGGCGTGGATTCTTTACCCACCGAGGATTGCAGGATCGAAGAATGGCAAAATTGTATGGTCATTCCTTTTCACGTCTGGTATGAGACCAGTAAGCCGTATCCCGGGCGGCACTACACGGTTGATTGCAAGCGGCCTCGGTCATCGGATCAAACTCGCATGAGGAGCCATCATCATGACAGGAAAAGATCGCGCCATACTGGTTACAGGGTCGGCGGGGTTCATAGGGTTTCATGTATCAAAAAGGCTGCTTGAGATGGGGGAGCCCGTTGTCGGGGTTGATAACCTAAACGAGTATTACGATGTGACCCTCAAGAAGGCCAGACTGGAGATCCTGAGATCGTATGATGACTTCACCTTCTACAGGGAGGACATTCAAAACCTTCAGGCCCTTGAGGATATCTTTGAAAGCCACAACCTGGATATCATTTGCAATTTGGCTGCCCAGGCTGGGGTCAGGTATTCGCTGAAAGATCCTTTTTCTTACCAGAAAAGCAACCTGGAGGGTTTCTTGAGCCTTCTTGAACTGGCACGAAAATACCGGGTAAGGAATTTTGTCTACGCCTCTTCTTCGTCCGTATACGGAGACAACAAAAAGGTGCCGTTTAGTGTCGATGACCGTGTGGATACGCCTGTCTCCCTCTATGCTGCCACCAAAAAGGCCAATGAATTGATTGCCCATGCTTACAGCCATTTGTACCAGATCCCTTGCACGGGCCTGAGGTTCTTTACGGTCTATGGCCCCTGGGGGCGGCCTGATATGGCACTTTTTCTCTTTACTGAGGCTATCCTAAAGAAAAGGCCCATAAATGTTTACAATTATGGGCACATGAAAAGAGACTTTACCTATATTGACGATATCGTAGACGGTACCATCGCCGCCCTCCAAAGGGCGGTGCCCTATGATGTCTTCAATCTCGGAAACTCACAATCGGTTGAACTCTTGGACTTTATCCGTATCCTGGAAGGGGCCTTGGGGCAGGAAGCCCAAAAAAACATGATGCCCATGCAGCCGGGGGATGTTCCGGAGACGGCAGCGGATATCCGGAAGTCACGAGAACTGTTGGGTTTTGACCCAAAGACCTCCCTCGAGGAAGGGACCCGGAAGTTTGTGGCGTGGTATCGGGAATACTACAGACAACCCAACTCCTGACACCTTGTGGATAGGCCGGAGAGAAGCTCTATGCCCCTTCTTGCGGCCTCGGGAGACATGGTGCCCATACCGCACGCAGGTGTCAGGATTGACCTTTTGGCGAGCATTTCAGCGTCCATACCCCACTCTATCAGTTGCTCAAGCCCCCCCTTAAGCCTCAGAGATAGACTTTCCACCGAATCATTGTCGGTGAACTTCGTGGTGGGGATGATTCCCCATGCCACTGTTCCGCCTTCCCGCATGAAGCGCAGGATCTCATCAGGATAGAGCAAGAAATGTTCCATGTGCTCAAAGGCGTCAAAGTTGATGATGTCAGGACCGGCCTCCAAAACCATGGCCCAGTCTGTGTTGCCGCAGCAGTGGATACCTATTAGAGCATCGGATCTCTCTTTGAGGTAGTCTATGACGGTTCGGAGTATATCAATCACTTCTTGGCGTTGAATGGCCGAAAAGGCAGACCCAAAACTGGAAAGATAGGGTTCGTCCAGGAAAATGACCGGTCTTCTATTACACTTGGAAAGCTCCTTTACCTGCCAAAGGGCCTTGATCGCCAGGCCGTTGACCATGGCCTCGAGGAGTTCCGGGTCGTGAAGGACGGGTTTTCCGTCCAGGCCTGTGATGCCTGCCGCAAAGGTAACAGGCCCTATTGTTTGCCCCTTTATGTAATCCCCGGTGAGGCCCTTATCCTGGGCAATTAGCTCCAGCATGGCATAGAGTCCGGGGGCGTGGCTCCTGCTGATGGAGAAGTACCCGGTATCTTGGGCCAGAAAATGGTCATAAAAGGTCAGGAGTTCCCTATCCTTATCCCTTGAAGATATGAAAAGGCCCCTTTTTTCCTCACTGACTTCCAAAAGGGGGAGGCCTTCGCTAAATTGGATGCTCATGTCCTCCAAGTGACTTCGTTTCACAAATTGTGGCCAGAAAGGGAGGTGCGGAAGACGTTCCAAGATCTCACCGCAGGTTTCCTCTATATCCTGGAAGGGAACGCTGCCAATCCCGGTGGCAGAAAAGTCAAAAGGGTGTGTCTTGTTTACCATGGCTCGACTCCTGGACCTTGGCCCGCCACCTTTCAAGGATTTCGATCATTCTTTCCTTTCTTGATCTGAGCGGGTCTATATTTTCGGGCTGTGGCCCTTCCTCTTCATTGATAAAGCCCTTTAACTCAGAAAGACGCAGGGCAGAGGCCTTGTCGTTGGGATTGTCCAAAAGCACCCTTTCATAGGTGGCTATGGTCTCATCAATCTGTCCTTGATTGTAATAAATTTCCGCCAGGGTGGGGGTTGCAATCTCAGAAGGCACTATCTCCTGGTCCCATTTTTCCGCAAAGGCCTTTTCTTCCGGTGGCTCGTCAGGTATCTTGTCTGTATCTTGTTGCGTCGGTCCAAACTGCTCAAGAAGATCGAGGTCTTCCTGATCCCCCCTTTCTTCTGAGGGCTTCCTCTCTGTTGGATCGTCAGGCACTTCATCTGCAGCATCTTTGGCCGGTCTAACCTGCTCCAAGAGATCAAGGACCTCCTGGTCCTCTTTTTCTGCCAGGACTTCCCTCTCCGGTGGCTTTTCAGGCACCTCATCCGTATCTCCCAGGACCGGGCCGACCTGCTCCAAGAGATCAAGGACCTCCTGGTCCTCCTTTTCTGCCAGGACTTCCCTCTCCGGTGGTTTTTCAGGCACGTCATCCGTATCTCCCAGGACCGGGCCAACCTGCGTCAAGAGATCAAGAGCCTCCTGGTCCTTCGGCTTGTGAACCAGGTATAGCCTTAGGGCATGGGCTGCTTCCTCTGACCTCTTCTCTCTTATACAAATCCTGGCCTTTAGTTTGTAAGATGAGATCAAGCCCTCAATCATCGATAGGGCCTTTTCCAATTCCTCCTCTGCCTGACCCAAAGATCCCACTTCCAAATAAGATTCTGCCAACAGGATTCTCAAGCGGATGTCGTCAGGGTATCTGTCCAGGCCCTTGAGGCATTCCTGGATGACCTCGCTGTGTCGCCCCTCCTGTTGCATTTTTCTTAGGACCAGAGAAAGGGTGCCCTGCGAAGGTCCGTGGCTCAGAATCTGGCCGATAAGATCATTTGATTTTTCCATTGCGAAACACCTCCCTTTCCGGCCTCATCCTTTCATCCGCCTGTTCGATTCCTGTGACTGTTGCACTACTGAGCCCACTGCTTCCCCCTTCTTTTTTCTCAAATCGATAAATCACCTCATTTTCCTTGATCAGATTGAGTTGCCTTCTGGCCACGGACTCTACATATTTCATATCGGTACGAAGACGATCTATTTCTTCCAGGAGGTCCTGGTTTTCCCCAGCCAACCGTCGTATCTTATCCATATGGGCCTGTCGTTCCATTTCTGTACGGTAGAGGTGGATAAGCCCCTGCTCTCCAAAGCCCAGCCATGCCACAATCCCTATCAGAAGGCAGAGGATGATCAGTGGGATTTTCCAGAATTTCGACTTTCCTGGATTCAATTCAAGATGATCCTGATAAGAAAGAGTTTTTATTTTTTCAATTATACCCCTAAATCTACGAAAAAGTCAAAAAGGATGAGGCGCGGTAGGTATCCGCCCGCCCTGCACCCGGGCGCAGGGCAAGGAGGGAGGGTTGTATGTTTCGTCTGGGAAGGCGGCGAAAAAAGGAATGGGTATCTTTGGGGCCTGGGGCTGCCTTTCTACGCCCTATTCCGGAGCTGTTCTCCTGTCAGGCATCCAGTACACCTTTTTCCCCAAAGGGAGAAGGTCTTTTCGTTCTTATATGGCTCCAAGTGTTCATAGCCCTCCTCCAGCAGATTTTTTAGGGAAGACACCGGGAGAGAGTATCCTTCAACATTGATTTCATCATTATCTTTCTTTCCTGAAATCAGCTCTTCAATCTTCATGGATAGAAACCCCCTTTCAGGTTACGTCCTGATCTCCTGTAACATAAAGATCAGATAAGATATGGCAAAACAGATCAACGTTATGGCAATAAGGGCAATCACATAAGGGAATACGACAATTAGGCTCTGACCCAAGGGAAGGGGGTTCTGAAACCGGGACGACAGGACCTGTTCCATGGGGCCCATCAGGACAAGAGAACGCGTTGTCTTTCGCATGGGGTCCACAATTGTCGCGATTGCGTCGGTGTAGAGGACCATGGGAGAGCATAGTGAGACCGCCTCTTTGATCCTGACATTTTTCACGATGGTTGCAGGTTCTGCCTCTCTTGATTTGTCCACCGGGGCAACCGTGTTGGCCACAACCTCTGCCCCTAGAGACACAAAGAAGGAGAGGAAGATCCAGAGTGCCACCGAGGCCAGTGCTGACGTGGCGATACTCTTGAATGAGATGGAAAACAGGATAGCAACCCCAAGCCAAAAGGAGATATAAAAAATACTGATGAGAAGGAAAATGAAAAGGCGCCATATCTCTTCAATCTCCGGTACAGCCCCCACAAGGGCCAGCCCAAAACCGGAAATGACCAGGACGATGGAAACCAGAATAATGGAAAGGGTTGCCACCCCGGCCAGGAATTTTCCATTGATGACCGCGTCACGGTAGATAGGCTGTGAGACCAATTTGATCAGGGTCCCCTCCGCCCGTTCACGGTTTATGGAATCAAAACCCAGAACCAGACCGATCAGGGGGCCAAAAAAGGCCACAAACTGGACCATGGACAATACCGCCCCAGGCGTGCTAAAAAGGGTCAGAAAAGGGAATCTGGTCTTGGCAAGGGCTTCGAGATTTCCTTTCATGTGTACGCCGGCCATATAGCTTGTTATGAAACTGACCATGGCAATAAGGGCAAAGAGGATTACAAATCTGTAACTGGAGAAATGATCTCGAAGTTCTTTAGAAAAAACCGTATACAGACCTTTCATATTTATACCTCCTGGAAGTACTTCATATAGATCTCTTCCAAGGAATATTCCTTATCATCCACCCCGAACTTTTCCTCTGCCAGCGATTCCACCGACCCTTCAGCCACCATTTTTCCATGTATCATGATTCCCACACGATGGGATATCTTTTGTACCTGGTAAAGATTGTGGGAAGAGACGAGTACAGTGATGTTTTTGTCTCTGTTTAGAGATTGAATCAGGTCGATCAATCGGAGCGCCCCGTCGGGGTCCAGCCCGATTGTCGGTTCATCCAGAAAAAGGACTTTGGGGTCTTTGATAAGGACCTCTGCAATCCCCAAGCGCTGTTTCATTCCACGCGAAAATGCCCCTACCTTTTTGCGTCCATCCTGTGAAAGCCCGATCAATTCCAGAAGGTCATGGATTTTTGTAGATGCCTCCGTTCTTTCGATGCCGTTCAGGGTCGCCACGTATTCCAGGCTCTCAACCGCGTTTAGATCGCTATAGAAACCTACATTCTCCGGAAGGTATCCCACAAGGCGTTTTACCTCCCTGGCCATTCTCAAGGGGTCCAGTCCGCAGACCCGCGAGTAACCCCCCGATGGCCGGCTTAGCCCCAGCAGCATCAGCAGCGTCGTTGTCTTGCCGGCGCCATTTGGCCCCAGGAATCCGAAGACCTCCCCTTCTCTGACCTCAAGGCTGAGGCTGTTCACCGCCGTCTGGTGACCATAGGTCTTCGTGAGGTTTATGGTTTCGATAATCTTGTCTGCTTCCATGTTAACGCCTTCCCAATCGAATGAACAGGAAGACAAGCCCTGCCATTACAAAGACAATAATTCCAATACCTATCCAGCCCCAGGCAGTTGAGGCGTTGACAGTGACCCTTAGCTCGATGGTCTTGGATATTTTCCCTGATTCCGCACTGAGGCCAACCGAATAATCACCCACCAGTGCCTGGTCAGTCGGAGTTATGGAGACCTCCACCTGTTTGAGTTCTCCGGGGGCCAGAGTGTTTATTTTTTCCGGGCTGAATTCAACCTCCCAGTTTTCTGGTTTGAAGGACAGAAATTGAAGATTATTTAACTGGGCAGAACCGCTATTCTTGACATAGATGGACAGATTGGCCTTCTTGCCTTTCAGGGCGTCCAGCGACAGGAGGCCGGTTGCAGTGCCCACATCCAGGATGTAGGTGCCGGTGAGGGATACCTTTAGGAGAGCCTCACCCTCGGCCTCGGCGGAATTGACCTTCACCAAAATGGGATATGTCCCTGGTTTCGCCAGTAGGTAAGGTTTCACTTCGACGGCCATGGTCTGGCTCTGGCCGGCCTTTAATCTGAGGCTCGAGATGAATTTATCTTCGTAGGCCGGTTTAAAGTTGATCTCCCAGTTCTCCGGCCC
>JABMQV010000198.1 GCA_013203065.1 Desulfobacteraceae bacterium
GGCTAAGGGCTTACGCAAAAATAACATTTTTGCATCCCAAATCCGGGTGCCAATTCTGCGAAGTTATTTTTACGCAAGCCCTAAGTTGATAATATCGTAGAAGAAATCAGGATACCACGTAATAAGGGAAATGGCCGGCGCGACCGGTTATTTACATTTCTAATCTGGGTGCCCCCTGTTCGAGTCATGCCGTGGGCACCCCTCTCTGCGTCAATAAATACAACCCCAGCCTATGCCATCACAGGTGTGGCGCAGACTTCCACCAATGGAAATTGTCAGTCAAGGCATCAAATTAAGGTTGACTTGGGTAAGTTATTTCTTTATAATACCCTATTACTATTTTTGAGGAGTCAGAATTTATGTACGCGGTTATTAAGACAGGCGGCAAACAGTATCAGGTGGCCGCTGGCGATGAGATAAGGGTTGAAAGGCTGTCAGGATGGGCAGGAGATCCTGTTGAATTTCATAAGGTCCTGCTGACCTCTGATGGCGAAAGCACAAAGATAGGTAGGCCGTATTTAGAGGGTTCAAAGGTCACCGGACGCATTGCCAGACAGGGGAAAAACAGAAAGGTCGTGGTTTTCAAATATAAGAGAAGAAAGGGCTACCGAAGAAAGCAGGGCCACAGGCAGCAATTTACACTGGTCAAGATCGAAGATATCGACGTCCAGGCCGAAAACCGTTAAGCTGAGAGGTAAGTACCATGGCACACAAGAAAGCGGGCGGAAGTTCACGCAATGGGAGGGACAGCGCCGGTCAGAGATTAGGGGTAAAGCGGTATTCCGGTCAGACGGTACGTGCTGGCAACATCCTCATCCGGCAAAGGGGTACAAAAATACACGCCGGCGATAATGTGGGGCTTGGAAGGGACTACACCATCTTCGCCAAGATCGATGGAATCGTTGCCTTTGAACGTCTTGGTAAGAATCGGAAAAAGGTGAGCGTATACGCCGCCTGAACAAAGTGAGACGTTTGAAAAATGTCCCCTCTTACCCCATCTCCGCGCCACGCTCATCCCGCTGGATGGCGGACTTCGGAACATTCAACCTATTCCTGTGGGTACCCCCGCTGACAACAGGCAACATCCCTCAAATAACTCAAAGAATGGACGCGATTAACAAGAGAGCCTTGTTCCTCTTGTGAAACCTAAGATGGGCTTCTTGGATGAAACGGTAATTACGGTAACATCAGGAGACGGGGGAAGGGGCTGCGTCAGCTTTCGGAGAGAAAAATATATACCCAAAGGCGGACCGGACGGGGGCGATGGAGGAAATGGCGGCAGCATCATTGTAAGGGCAACCAGGAGGCTAAACTCCCTAAACGACTATAGTTCACGCAAACACCTTAGGGCCCGGAACGGTGAACCCGGCAGGGGGAAAAGCCAGTCCGGCAAAGGTGGCGAGGATCTCATTATTCAAGTCCCCCTGGGCACCACCCTCGAAGACCCGAACTCAAACCAGGTTATTGCCGACCTGGTTCATGACGATCAGGAAATAATTCTCGCCCAAGGCGGAAAAGGCGGAAAAGGAAATCAGCATTTTGCCACCTCCACGAATAGGGCACCCAGGAACGCCCAACCCGGCCTTCCCGGTGAGCAGAGGCCAGTCAGGTTTTCCCTCAGGTTCCTGGCGGACGTGGGGCTGATCGGACTCCCAAATGCCGGCAAATCAACCTTGCTCTCCCGTCTCAGCATGGCGCGTCCCAAAGTGGGCAGCTACCCTTTCACAACCTTATTTCCCAACTTAGGCATCATGGCCCCTGACGATGAGAGGAAATTGGTCATTGCTGATATTCCGGGGTTAATTGAAGGGGCAAGCAAGGGTCGCGGCCTTGGTCATCGGTTCTTGAAACATATTGAACGGACCACCCTCCTCTTACATCTCTTGGACATCACCTATCAGCCCGATCATGACATCCTTGAAGATTTTCATATGCTTAGAGACGAGATGAGGGCCTACAGGCTATCGCTTACACAAAAGCCCCAAATGGTGGTGATCAACAAGATGGATCTCTATAGCACCGAATACAGGGACCTGGGGAAGTTGGGAAAATCACTGAAGGAATTAGACCTGGACTACCTGCCGGTCTCGGCCTTAACCGGTGAGGGCATAGAAGAACTAAAACGGATGATCCTGGAAAAATGTGAGCAATCTCAGGGTTGAGGCTAAAAAGTTTGGGGAAAAATTGGAAAACGTCTCCAGAAAAGGGCTTCTTCGATCGGTAAAAAGAGCTGTGGTAAAGGTGGGAAGCGGTGTCCTGACGGGATCAAACGGCCTAAACATGGCCGTCATCGACCAACTCACCACCGACATCTGCGCCCTCAGAAAAGAGGGTATGGAGGTCATCCTGGTATCCTCGGGTGCCATAGCGGCCGGCCTCAGGAAGATGGGTGTTTCCAAGAGACCCCAGTCCCTGTCCCAGCAGCAAGCCGTGGCAGCCATTGGACAGAGCAGCCTTATCATGGCATATGAAGAGGCCTTCGGCAGTCATGGATACAAGGTCGCCCAGATATTGCTCACCCGCGATGACCTTACGCACAGACGCCGTTATCTAAACGCCCGCAATACCCTCTTTACCCTTCTTTCCTGGAAAATCATCCCTATCATCAATGAAAACGACACCGTGGTGGTGGATGAGATAAAGTTCGGCGATAACGACAACCTGAGCGCCATGGTGACAAATCTGACCGAATCCCAGATTTTAGTGAATCTCACCAATATCGATGGGCTTTATGATAAAGATCCCCGGACCCACTCGGATGCCACGTTCCTTGAAGTGGTGGAAAAAGTGGATCGAAGGCTAACAAGGTCTGCCAGTTCTATCCCAGGATTCCTGGGAACAGGGGGAATGGCAACCAAGGTGAGGGCAGCGCAGAACATGGCTCTCCGAGGTGTACCCACCATAATCGCCAATGGCCTAAAACCCAATATCCTGAACCGCATATTTTCAGGCAAAAAGGAGGGGACCCTGTTCCTGCCCCGTGAGGTGCCCCTTTGCAGCCGAAAGCACTGGATAGCCTTCACCAAATCACCCAAAGGGAAGATCGTTATCGACCGTGGTGCGGAAAAGGCAATCTTGAACCAGGGCAAGAGTTTACTGCCATCTGGCATTGTGACTGTAGAAGGAAGGTTCAGCATGGGCAATTCTGTGCTGCTGACAAACGAAGCAGGTGAAGACATCGCTGTGGGGATGGTCAATTACCATTCAGGGGATATCAAGAAAATTTCGGGCGCGAAGAGCACCGAGATAGAGTCACGACTGGGCTTCAAACACGATGATGAAGTAATACACCGGGACAACCTCGTCCTGACAGAACAACTGGAGGAGGGGGAAGAGACATGCCTATAGATATGATTGAAGCAATGGCCAGAGAAGCAAGAGAGGCTTCGAGGGCGTTGAGAAGACTCAATAGTGAAAAGAAGAACGCTTTCCTTCAATTGATGGCCAGAAAACTCAAAGAAAGACAGGTTGAGATAATTCGGGAGAATCAAAGGGATCTCGCAAAGGCCAGAGAGTCGGGGCTGACTCCCGCCATGGTGGATCGTCTTAGGCTGGGTGAAAAAACCATAAGCGAAATGGCGGAAGGTCTTAGGGAAGTTGCCGGTCTACCAGACCCGGTGGGCCAGGTCACCGGCATGTGGAAAAGGCCCAACGGTCTCCTCGTAGGACGGGTTAGAATACCCCTTGGCGTTATCGGATTTATTTATGAGTCTCGCCCAAACGTAACGATCGATGCTGCCAGCCTATGCCTTAAATCCGGTAATGCCGTAATCCTCAAGGGAGGTTCAGAGGCGATACATTCCAATATTGTCCTTGGGGATATTCTGACGGAATCGCTTCTGGAGACGGGTCTGCCCCCAAAGGCCATCCAGGTTGTACCAACCACCGATAGGGAGGCAGTAAAACTCCTGATCACCCTGGATGAATACGTAGACGTCATTATACCCAGAGGAGGCGAGGGCCTGATACGGTTTGTGACTTCCTATTCTCGAGTTCCAGTTTTGAAGCACTACAAGGGCGTGTGTCATATCTATGTGGATGAATTTGCGGATCTTCAGATGGCAGAAGAGGTATGTTTCAATGCCAAGGTCCAACGGCCGGGGGTCTGTAATGCCATGGAGACCCTGCTGGTGCACAGGGCCGTTGCCCGGGATTTCCTCCTGCCCATGTCAGGGCGTCTGAAGGATGCCGGTGTGGAGATCAGAGGGTGCCCGATGACCGTGGAACTGGTTTCAGGTGCGAGGCCGGCCGAAGAATCGGACTGGCCCGCCGAATTCCTGGACCTTATTCTGGCAGTCAAGATCGTTTCAGGTATGGATGAGGCCCTTGACCACCTGGAAAGGTATGGGTCCAACCATACAGAGGCCATCATCAGCAATGATTATAACCGGATCAACCGATTTCTGGAAGAGGTGGACTCCTCTGTGGTCCTCGCCAATGCCTCCACCCGGTTCAACGATGGAAACCAGTTGGGACTCGGCGCGGAAATCGGGATCAACACCTCAAAGCTCCATGCCTTCGGACCAATGGGACTGGAGGAGTTGACAACCACAAAGTTTATTGTCTATGGAGAAGGGCAGACTAGGAGTTAGGGGGCTATCTTGCGGCTTGGCATCCTTGGCGGAACTTTTGATCCCATTCATCTAGGCCACCTGCGCACAGCAGAAGAAATAGGTCAGGGTCTCGACCTTGAAAAGGTGTACTTGATCCCCTCTGCCTCCCCACCCCATCGGACCCGGGAACCGTTTGCCTCCTTCAAACACAGGCTAGACATGGCCCGGATGGCCGTGGAGGACTCCAGTCTTCTTGAGGCACTGGACCTAGAGAACAGACGCCCCGGGCTCTCATATTCCATTGAGACCCTGAAGGAACTCCACAAGCTCTTTAGTCCAAGACCCGAACTCTTTTTCATCTTGGGTACAGACGCCTTTTTTGAAATAAAGACCTGGAAGGACTACCGACATCTCTTTGACTACGCCCACTTTGTCATCATTCAAAGGGCTGGGTTTCAACCGGAAAACCTTGGGACCCTTCTCCAAAATCTTGGCGTGGAAGTTGGGAAAATCGATCGAGCAAATGTCTTCACTGCACCATCGGGAAACAAGATAATGCTGATGGAGACCACCCTCATGGATATATCTTCCACTCGCATAAGGAAAATGGTCATCGAGGGAGAATCCATTCGTTTCCTGGTGCCTGAATCGGTGGCCAATCACATCACGAAAAACAAACTGTACAAGAACGATGCAAGCGATTGATAAAGCAAGATTGTGCCTGAGGTTCATCAGGGAGAGAAAGGCCCTTGATCCTCTCCTGCTGGAGGTGGAAGAACTCACGTCCTTCGCAGACTATTTTGTCATTGCCAGTGGAAACTCATCCAGGCAGGTCCAGGCCATCTCGCGCCATGTGAAGCAGAAGATGCGGGACGAGGGGTTTCTGAGTGACGGCGTCGAAGGGGAGCAGGAAGGTCATTGGGTGTTATTGGATTATGGTGACGTCGTCATCCATCTCTTTTATCAGCCCGTTAGGGAATTTTATGATCTGGAGGGCCTCTGGATTGAGGCGCCAAGGATGAGCTTAGAAGATCAAGAGAGCGGGGAGGATAAACAGTGAAGGCACGCAGCCCTTTTCAAAAGGTGACCTTGATCCTGGTAATTGCCCTGTTTCTATTGCTCTGCCCACTCGGCCTTTTTTCTACCAAGGCCTTTGCCCTTTCGATAGAGGATGAAAGGGCCATGGGACAGGAACTCCTGAGTCAGGTGCGGGCCTACTTTGAGTTTCTGGATGACCCCTTTGCCGACCGATTTATCAATTACCTGGGCCAATATCTTATCTTACCCGTAGAGACAAAATTCTTCCCTTTTCACTTCTATATCATCAAGGGGAACGACCTGAACGCATTTGCCGGCCCAGGGGGACACATCTTTGTCTTTTCCGGTCTAATAGAGGTTATGGACACCGTGGATGAATTGGCGGCGGTGTTGTGTCATGAAATCGGCCATGTCACTGCGAGACACATTTCAAAGCGGATAGCTCAGGCCAAGAACATAGGCCTTGCCCAGTTGGCAGGGGCCTTGGCAGCAATCCTTCTCGGTGGCGAGGCTGCTGCACCCCTCTTGGCAGGAACCATGGCCGCAGGAATTCAGGCCCAACTTCATTATAGCCGGGAGGACGAACGCCAGTCCGATCAATTGAGCTTCAAGTATATGAAGCCATCAGGTTTAGCCCCCGATGGAATGATCAGTTCCCTCAAAAAGATCGAAAAGGGAAGCTGGTTTGGCACCGATAAGATCCCTTCCTATCTGTTGACCCATCCAACCGGCCCCGAAAGGATGTCCAACCTTGATGCCATGTTGAGCAATTATACACCGGGACCCCGAAAGAAGGAAGCGGAGCAACTCAAAGCGCTTTTCCCCATCTTCAAGACGGTTGTAAGTGCCAAGTGCCTGGCTCCCAAAGATGCGGAAAGACTTTTCAGGAGACGATCGGGAAAGGCCCCCGACGCTTACTTGCCCCATCTGGGTCTCGGAATCGTTTATATGAGGGAGTCCGAATATGCAAAGGCTATCCAGGAGCTAAAAAAATCACTGGTAGCCAAACCCGATTTTGTCCCAGTATTGAGGACCCTTGGCGAGGCCTACCAGATGACTGGGCAGGACGAGGAGGCCCTAAGGATCCTTCAAAAGGCCCTGCTTCTGGATGATGAGGACATTGCCACCCAGTATCTAATTGGGCTCTCCTATGAGAACATGGGGCAGTACAAGAAGGCCATCCGCCTATTTGAAAGATTGGCCTCGTTTAGTCCTGTGAAAAACGAGGTCTATTATCACCTTGGCATTTCATATGGGAGGCTGAAAAGGTTGGGGCTTGCCCATTATTATTTTGGCCGCTATTTCATGAAGTCGGGACAGTACAGGAAGGCAAGCTTTCATTTCCAAAAGGCCAACGGGTTATCCGGAAATAGCCCCACCCTTCGGAAAAAAATTCAAAAAGAGACAAACGTGCTAAAAAAAATTAAGATCCCTGAGGAGAGATAAGGGCCTCGATTACCTTCCTGTCCGGCGGGGGGAAGGCAAACCTTGCGAGGTCCTTAGGATCAACCCATCTGACCTCCTGACATTGCAGTGCTCGGGCCTCTCCCCTCAGAGAGGTGCAATTGAAGACATGGAGCGTGATTGTTTTGGTGGGATACTCGTGTTCAACCGTTAAGAGGGCCTCCTCTGCCCTGACCCTGATGCCCAATTCCTCCGCCATCTCCCTCTCCATACACTCCGCCAGCCTCTCATCACCTTCCTTCTTACCCCCAGGGAATTCCCATAACCCTTCCAGATGACTTCCTTTTGGCCGCTTGGCTATCAGAACCCTTCCCTTGTCCCAGACCAGCCCTGCCGTGACATGGAAATGGGGTTTCCTATTCTGTATTTTCATTTTGAACTCCCTTGAACCTCAACCTCAAATATGCCTCCGACGCCTCCTCGTGATCCGGTGATAGCTCAAGGATCTTCTTATGGGTCTCCAAGGCTGCCTTACGGTGGTTCTGTTTCTCTTGGAGCCTTGCCAGATTAAGCAACAGGTCAATATCCTTTGGCCTGAGTTTGTGAATCTTCTCAAGCTGCCCGATCGCCAGTTCCTCTTTCCCTGTCTTCAGATACGCTACTGTTAAGTACTCTCTGATTGTCACCTGTTTTGGATTGGCTTGAACCCCCTTTTCCATAATGGGTATCATCTTTTCATACTCGCCCTGACCCTTTAGGTAATCAAAGATATAATCATAGAGATCAAGCTCCTTAGGTTTCAGGTCAACAAGAACATGTGCTTGCCCGAACGACAGCTTGGAATTCCCTTGCCTCACGTAAATATCAAAAAGGATCTCCCTAACCGCCGCGTCCTTTGGATGCAATTTGATATACTTTATCAGATAGGGCAGAGATCCCTTCAAGTTCCCGTCTTCATATTCGAGTATCCCCATATTGTATATGATGGTTTCGTTTTTTGGGTCCAGAGAAAGGATCTTCTTGTAAACCCCTTTTAGCTTCTCCTTATTGCCGAGTTTTTCAAAGACCTTGGCCATCAACACAAGGGCCTTGAGGGAACCGGGGTTCTCTTTTAAGACCTCTATCAGGTATCTCTCCGCCTCTCCGGGCCTTCCTTTGGCCATCAGGCTCCTGGCCAATCTCATACGGCCTTCCAAGTCCTCTGACCTCAGTGACACCGCCTTTTCCAGGTATTCCTCAGCCTTTTTCTTCTGCCCCACTTTTTCGTAGAGATGAGAGAGATTGTAATAGATATTTGCATCTTCCTTATTCATTTTTTCGGCAGCCAAGTAATTGGAAATGGCCCCCTTCAACTGACCTGTCTTTGTATAGAGGTATCCCAGCCGTTTGTGAATCGGCCACCGATCCTTTTCATGCA
>JABMQV010000199.1 GCA_013203065.1 Desulfobacteraceae bacterium
ATCTGAACCCTATGAGGGAAGTATCCTGGATCAACAACTGGATGGAGCCGCACAAGCCTTTATTAATGATCCTCGGCGGAACCGCCTTGATGGGAAAACGCTTTATGTGGGCAAGATATTCGACTGGTTCGAAGAAGATTTTAATGATGATGTCTTTGGCTTTTTCCTGAAATACGCCAGGGGAGATCTCAAGAAACAACTGGAGGCGAACAGGGCGAACATCACGATCAAATACCTAAACTATGATTGGTCTCTGAATGGGATGTGAGCAGGGCCGAAGCACAAAGGCCTGCGGGTGGTTCTGACTGAGATTTGAAAAACGGAGAAGGGGTATCATGCCGGGCTATGATTTTGATATAGGTATTATAGGCGGGGGGGCTGCCGGCCTGACTGTTACGGCCGGGGCGGCCCAACTGGGTGCCAAGACACTTCTTTTGGAAAAGGAGCAGGAGCTTGGGGGCGACTGTCTCCATTTTGGATGTGTGCCGAGCAAGACGCTCATCAAGACCGCCCATGTGTATCACCAGATGAAAAACGCTGAGAAGTTCGGTCTTCCAAGGGTGGAAGTCTCGGAGGTGAATTACAGGGATGTGGTAAAGAGGATTCAATCCGTCATCGGGGTGATTCAAAAACACGACTCTGAAGAGAGGTTTTGCAGGCTTGGTGCCAAAGTGGAATTTGGGAGCCCCGTTTTTGTTGACGAGCACACGATCCGGTTGAAGGGGAAGACGGTTTCTGCAAAGAACTGGGTTATAGCCACGGGTTCGTCCCCATCCCTTCCCCCCATAGAGGGTCTGAACAAAACCCCCTATATTACCAACAAAGAGATCTTCTCCCTTGACCATCTTCCCCGTTCCATGATCATTCTGGGGGCCGGTCCCATCGCCACAGAGATGGCCCAGGCATTCTGCAGACTCGGCACAAAGGTCTTTGTGGTCCAGCGGAGCGGCCAGATTTTGAGCAGAGAGGACAAGGATCTTGCCGACAAGGTTCTGAAGGTTTTGAACGATGAAGGAATGACTTTTCATTTGAACAGCTCGGTGGTCCGAACCCATGACAGGGGGACTGAAAAAGAAGTCGTTATCAAGAGCGCCGATGGCAAGGAAACCACGCTGAAGGCGGAGACCATCCTGGTTGCCATGGGAAGACAGCCCAATCTGGATGGGCTGGGGTTAGAGGAAATCGGGGTTGAATCGGATAAGAAAGGCATCAAGGTGGATAACAGGCTGAGGACAAGTCAAAAGCACATCTATGCGGCCGGTGATGTCACGGGGGCATACCAATTTACCCATGCGGCCGGGTATGAGGGAGGTATCGTCATCAGCAATGCGATCTTTCATCTGCCTCGCAAGGTTGATTATACCTTTTTGCCCTGGTGTACCTATACCGACCCGGAACTGGCCAGCATCGGGATGAATGAGAAAGTGGCCAAAGATAGAGGGATCAACTACCAGGTGTGGACCGAGGCCTTTCGTGATAATGACCGGAGCCTGGCCGAGGGCGAGCAGGTTGGAAAGATCAAGATGATACTGGACGAAAACGAGAAGCCGCTGGGGGTTCAGATCCTGGGACCCCGGGCAGGCGAATTGTTGAGCGAGTGGGTGGCGATCCTTAATGGAAAGGTGAAGCTCTCGACCCTGGCCTCCGCCGTGCATCCCTACCCCACGCTGGGCGAAATAAATAAACGTGTGGCCGGAGCCTATTTTTCACCGAAAATTTTCTCTGACAAGGTCAAGAAGGGCTTGAAGTTCTTTTTTCATCTGAAGGGCAGGGCTTGCGGATAAGGAGGAATGAATATGCAGATAGGGATGGTTGGCTTGGGGCGGATGGGCATGAATATGACAAAACGGCTCTTGAGAGGTAAGCAGGGGATTGTCGCTTATAACCGAACACCACAAAAGACGGACCAGGTGGTTAAAGAAGGGGCCATGGGGGCTTACTCCCTTCATGAGTTAGTTGAAAAACTTTCAATCCCCCGAACCGTTTGGGTGATGTTGCCGGCTGGTGCGGCAGTGGAAGATCATATAAATCAGCTGAAGGAAATCCTGGAACCGGGTGACATCGTTATTGACGGAGGTAATACGTATTATAAAGATGATATTCGCCGTGCGGACCTGCTTGCTGAAAAAGGAATCCGGTTTATGGATGTGGGGGTCAGCGGCGGCATCTGGGGCCTTGAGATAGGGTACTGCCTTATGGCAGGGGGGAAAAAGGAGACCTTTGAATATCTTGAACCCATATTCAAGACCCTGGCCCCGGAGGAAGGCTATCTATTCTGCGGGGCCGCTGGGGCAGGGCACTTTGTCAAGATGGTCCATAATGGTATAGAATATGGCATGATGCAGGCATACGGCGAGGGATTTGGCATCCTGGAGGCCTCTCCTTACGCTGAAGCACTCAATTATGCTCAGGTCGCCCACCTCTGGAACCAAGGGAGCGTGGTGCGTTCGTGGCTCTTGGAATTGGCGGAAGATGCCTTTAAAAAGGATGAGAGGCTCTCAGGGGTTCGTGGTTATGTCGAAGATTCCGGGGAAGGCAGATGGACGGTCCAGCAGGCTATTGAGACGGGTGTATCGGCACCCGTAATCGCCCTCTCCCTGTTAAGAAGATTTCGGTCCCGT
Organism: Desulfobacteraceae bacterium; assembly: GCA_013203065.1. The sequence goes on from JABMQV010000199.1 coordinate 2,622, forward strand.
GAAAAGGATTCCTTTTCAGATAAGGTCCTCGCGGCTCTCCGCAAGGAGTTTGGCGGCCATGCCGTCATGGCTGCCAATGATGGGAAAGAGGAAGAACAATCTTAGAATAAGAGAAGGTTGCGCCATGGATGTTGGTGACAAGGATCTGATGAGAGAAGTCCAGCCGGCAGTGGTCAAGAGCGAGGCCCCAGACCTGGGGATCCCTCCTGAGGCGTGCCTGATAGAAGGTCATGCAGAGCCGTGCACGATCGTCATCGTGGGGGCGTCGGGTGATTTGACCCAGAGAAAACTAGTTCCTGCCCTTTTTAATCTGTACCTTAATGCGGGGCTGCCCCAGCCATTTCTCATTGTGGGTTGCGGTCGTACGGAACTTGGCGACAGGGGGTTTAGGGAGAAAATGAAAAAGGGCGTTTCTGCTGCCCCACAACGCCTAGATTCAAAATGGGGGGAGTTTGCCAAGTCTCTTTTCTATCGGTCCATCGACTACGGAGATCTCCCCTCTTTTTCAGCCCTTGCCGGATATCTCAAGGAAAAGGACGAAAAATATGGAACCGGTGGAAACCGGATTTTTTATCTTGCTGTGCCGCCTTCCCTTTACAAGGATGTCGCTCACGTGATTGGCCGGTCCGGTCTTGCCGTCGAGAATGAAAATGGCAATGGCTGGTCGCGGATCGTTGTGGAGAAGCCCTTTGGCAGAGACCTTGGGACAGCCATTGACTTGGACCGTTCGCTTCATGATCATTTTGAGGAACACCAGATATTCAGAATGGATCATTATCTGGCCAAAGAGACCGTTCAGAATATCCTCATGTTCCGCTTTGCCAACGCCATATTTGAACCCATATGGAACAGGAGATACATTGATCATGTATCCATAACAGCGGCTGAGACCCTGGGCGTGGGACATCGTGCGGGGTATTATGAACAGGCAGGGGTCCTGCGGGACATGTTTCAAAACCATATGATGCAGCTCCTGGCACTGACCGCAATGGAGCCACCATCCCTCTTCGAGGCAGATCGGGTTCGTGATGAAAAGGTCAAGGTATACAGGTCGCTAAGGCCTTTTCCGGTCGAAGAGCTTCAAGAATACCTGGCGGTCGGCCAATATGGCCCCGGGACCATCAATGGGAAGGCGGTTGAGGGCTACCGGGATGAACCGGGTGTAAATGGAGACTCTCTCGTCCCTACCTTCGCGATGATGAAGGTTTTTTTGGACAACTGGCGGTGGCAGGGTGTCCCTTTTTACCTCTGCTCAGGAAAAAAGCTGGCCAGGAAAGTGACCGAAATCGCTATCCAGTTCAAGCAGGTCCCCCACTCAATGTTCAGGCAAACACTGGGTGAACACATCACCGCCAATCGTTTGAGCATCGGGATCTACCCGGACGAAAAAATAATCTTGACCTTTCAGACAAAGAATCCGGGTGCCCGGCTCTGCCTTCGTTCGGTGACAATGGATTTTGAATATAATCAAAACTATAAGGGGCCGATCCTTGATTCCTATGAAAAGGCCCTGATAGATTGTATGCTGGGTGATCAAATGCTCTTTTGGAGGCAGGACGGTGTCGAGCTCTGCTGGGCGTTTTTGACACCAATCCTGGAGGAATGCGAGACCTGCGGAGAGCGTCAGGCAATGCTCCTTCCCTATGCGGCAGGAAGTCGCGGCCCCGGGCTTCCTGGAAAATGGGAAGGGTTTGGTAACCTTGTGGAGTCGATGACCAGTTAGGATGACAACAGTGACACCCGACACCTGAAACGCGAATACAGTTTTGGTTGCGGCCGAAGGCCTGCATTGGGAAGTGAGTCGTTGGACCTTTAAAGGGACATGTGTGAACGGAAGGAGATTGTTGAATGGAAGCCTATTACAGACCGGAAGAGCTGCAAAAATTCGATGAAATCGGAAAAGAGGCACCGGAGCTGGCCAATAAATTTTTTGATTATTACAATGCCGTGTTTGAAGAAGGCGAACTCACAGAGAGGGAGAAAGCTCTGATAGCCCTGGCCGTGGCCCATACGGTTCAGTGCCCCTATTGCATCGATGCCTTTACTCAGGCCTGTCTGGAAAAAGGATCCAACCCGGCCGAGATGACAGAAGCGGTTCACGTGGCAACGGCCATACGAGGGGGGGCCTCTCTGGTCCACGGGATGCAGATGCGCACCGTGGCCGAGAAGTTGTCCATGCGATAGGAGCAAAGTGAGAAACGGAGAATAGAGATGGATCAATTCTTATTGGAGAGGGCCGGGGAAGACTCGGGGCAAGGGATTATGGGCATAGATCCTTTTCATTTGACCCTCTCCAATCATGGGTTTGAGTTGAAGAGGGAAGTGGCACCCACACTTCAGATCAATGTCGGTATTCTTTGTAACCAGGCATGCCGGCATTGTCA
>JABMQV010000200.1 GCA_013203065.1 Desulfobacteraceae bacterium
AACTCCCCGGTGCCGGGGCACCGATCTTGAACCCCTTCTTGGACTTGGACAGTTTCACGAAATCGTGAATATCCTTGATATCCTGATGATAGGTCACCAGTTCATGTTTATAGGCGGTCATCACGTCGGCTGTCTTGGTGGGGGCTCCTTTGCTCCAGCCTTTGATAAAGGGGGCGAATCCGGATATCCCCACATCCAGCCGGCCTGCTATCAGGGCGCTCCTGACATCGGCCCCCGAGGCAAACCGGGTCTCCACCACCTCGCAACCCGGGGCGTATTTTTGGATCAGTTTCTTTTTGACCACAATGGTGTTGACAGCACACCAGAGTCCGTACTGTTGCGCAACCCGCACCACACATTTTTCTGCGGCAACGGCCTTATTGACCTGTCCGGGAAAAAGGCCAAATAGGGCCAGTGCAAGAACGGCCACCAATATCATCCTGATTGTTTTCATGTCTGTTTACCTCCTGATCGTTAAAGGTTATCGGCATCTAAACGAAATAATGGTATGCTTTGTTTCGATTTTCACCCCCTCTCCGCCTAATGCAAGTTCCCAATAAGTTCGGGCACCGTGGGGTTCAGCTGTTTCTCTCCGGCGCTCTCTAAACCTGTCGCCGTAGCGTGGCTGATATTATTATTTCTTCTGAACTTATTGAGAAGTTGCCGCCTAATCTCTGATGGCTACTTCCTTTCCAAAATGGCGCAGATGCCCAATCCACCTCCACCACAGATTGTCAGGAGCCCATACCTGGCGTCGGATCGTACCATCTCATGGATGAGCGTGGTCAGTCTCATGGAGCCTGTAGCACCAATGGGGTGCCCGAGCGAAATACCCGAACCGTTCACGTTGACCTTTTTCTCCAAGTCTGCCTCGCTGATCCCCATTAATTTGGCGTCTGCCAGTGTCTGGACAGCGAAGGCCTCCTGGATTTCGATCAGGTCCATCTGTTCGATGGTGAGCCCGGCTTTTTTGAGCGCCTTGTTTACGGCAATGGGGACTGCAGGATAGGTGAGCGTCGGATCAGCAGCGGCTACGGCAAAAGATTTGAGACAACCCATCGGCTTTGCCTGATGCTCCGCCGCCTTCTCCGGGGTGGTCAAGACCAGGGCTGCGGCACCGTCGTTTTCACTGGACGAATTCCCCGCGGTACAGACCCCGTCTTCATAGAGGGTCCGAAGCTTGGCGAGTTTCTCCAATGTGCTGTCCTTACGAGGTGTTTCGTCCCTATCCAGGATAACATCCTCCTTTTCTTGCTTGACAGTCACCGGCACAATTTCTTCCTTGAATTTCCCTGCCTCTATGGCAGCGATGGCTCTTTGATGTGAACGGAAGGCCCATTCGTCAGCCTGTTCGCGGGTGATGTTCTCCTCCTTTGCAGCTGTTTCCGCCCAGGTCATCATGGAGTTTAGTTCGCCAAATTTTTCTATGGGTTGATGCATGGGTCTACCGCGCTGTATTCTGTCATAGAGGGGCAACCCCCAGAGGGCAAGACTGCCATGGTGTCTCGGGAAAAAACCCCACTTCGGGTCCATCTTTCCGCCAACCCCCCATTTTATGAACTCACCCGGGATATAAAACTCGCTCCGGCTCATGCTGTCGACACCACCGGCCACAACAATCTCGGCGTTTTCTGTCTGTATCTCCATGGCTGCTGACCAGATGGACTGGAGACCGGAGCAGCAGCGCCGATCCAGCGTCAGGCCCGGTACATGGATCGGCCAGCCGGCCTCCAGAAGGGCCAGGCGGGCGACGTTGGGGGATTCGCCATTTGGGAAGGATTGCCCCAGGATAACGTCATCCACATCTTCCGGTTTCACGTTGGCTTTTTTTATGGCCTCATTGAGAACGATGGCGGCGAGTTTCTCCACAGGAAGATCCCTCAGCATGCCGCAATAGGCGCCAATGGGCGTCCTTACCGCGCTTACAATAACAACCTCTTTCATGTCCCTACCTCCTTCATCACCAAAGGCACTGGGGCCCCTTCAACCGGCACTGTGCATTAAATGGTATCCGTTCACAGGTTCAATGGTTCAGGGTTCAAAGGTCCAAAGATTATAGTGTGCTGATATTTTTATCTTTATCGATGCTGGCTGATGCATGATTCAGATTAACCTCTTTCACCTGTTGGGTGAAACATAGCATTTGTACTTTTAAACACATTTTCCTTTTGTCAACCGCAACTGGGCCTTTTCAACAGGGAACTGTGAACGGCTCAACGCAGGTTTTTATTTGTTTGAAGCGTAATTTAATCCGGAAAATTCAGAATCAAAAGGAAAGGACCCTTGGAATTTGTCGGCCTTTGTGGCCGGCAAGAAACGAAATCTTTATATAAAAGATGGGGAT
>JABMQV010000201.1 GCA_013203065.1 Desulfobacteraceae bacterium
TCATTAATGATAAGACCGGGGCCATAATTGTCCCCCACATGTTCGGACTTTCAGCAGATATGGATGAGATCCTCTCCCTGGGAGTCCCGGTGATAGAAGATTGCGCCCAGGCCGTCGGCGCCACTTACAAAGGCAAGAAAGTGGGCAGCTTTGGCCGTACTGCCATTTTCTCGTGCTATGCCACCAAGATGCTCTGCGCTGGAGAAGGCGGACTCGTCTTATCAAACGACCCCAATGTCATGATGCAAATCAAAGATCTCCGGGATTATGATGAAAAGGAGACGTATACCGTAAGATATAATTACAAATTGACCGATATCCAGGCTGCCCTGGGAATGAGCCAACTTGAAAAACTCCCCTCGTTCATCCAGAAGAGAAAAGAGATCGCCAGAATCTATGATAACCGGTTAAGGGGTGTAGTCAAAAAGATCCCCTTTTTGCAGCAGGGAAGAGAGCATGTCTATTACAGATATGTTGTTCTCGTGGAAAATACGACACGATTTATTGAAGAAATGAAAAAAAAGGGCGTTGAATGCAAAAGACCCGTATTCAGACCCCTGCACAGATACCTCAATTTGCCCGGCTATCCTGTAACGGAGGAGGTGTTCTCAAAGGCGGTCTCTATCCCCATATATCCTTCACTCTCCATAGATGGGGCGCGTCGAATTGTAGATGCCGTAAACAAGATAACTTAGCTCCTTTCAACCAATAAGATGAACAGAAAAAAAACCCCAGCCCTCAGAATTTTTTATCCTGTAGCGCTTCTATTCCTTGTGGCTCTTATCATCCCCTTCATTCGCACCTGGTTTTTCTTTGTTGGATTAAGATGGCTTTATATACTGCTTTTCTCATTTTCCCTGTCTTATGTGCTGACCCCCGTAATGCGATGGGCCGCCTTGAGATATAATATCCTGGATACCCCCAACGAAAGAAAAATCCACACAAAGCCCACCCCGCTTCTTGGCGGCCTCGCCATTATCATCGCCATGTCCACGGCCCTACTGGCCAACATGGTCCTTACCGAGAAAATGTTCATTCTTTTATCGGGGGGGGTAGTCGTTGGCGTGGTGGGGGTTCTGGATGACTGGAAGGGGTTTTCAGCCAGATTAAAGCTCCTGGTTCAACTCCTCATCGTCTTTATCTTAATCTACAAGGGAATAATACTGCATCTCTTCCCCCCCAGGACTACATGGGGGTTCTTCGGCAATCTTATCTTAACGGTCATCTGGATCGTCGGTTTGACCAATGCCATGAATTTTTTTGACGGAATGGACGGTCTGGCAACCGGGTTAAGTGTCATCATCGCCCTGTTTATTGGAATCGTGGCATTTCAGACACACCAACCCTCTATGGGATGGATCGCCATTGCCATATTGGGTGCCTGTCTTGGGTTCTTCCCCTTTAACTTCAGGCGTGGGAAACCAGCGGCCATTTACTTGGGGGATGGCGGAAGCACGTTCCTCGGTTTTGTTCTCGCCGCGTTGGCTGTGCTCGGCGACTGGGACGAACACAGTAGGATCGTGTCTTTTGCCACACCAACGTTGATTTTCTGGGTCCTGATATTTGATATGGGCTATATAACCATAGAGAGGATTCTTGCCGGAAAGATTCGAAGCGTCAAACAATGGATCGATTATGTGGGGAAGGACCATCTCCATCACCGGCTCAATAAACTGATGGGGGACAAAAGAAAGGCGGTACTGACAATTTTCCTCATGAGCGCAACGCTTGGTGTGGGGTGCCTTGTTCTGAGAAATGCAAGGGTAATAGACGGCATCCTCCTCGTCATTCAGGCATTTATCCTGGCCTCTGTTTTTTCGGCTATGGAATATGCCGGTAGAAGCCGCTAACCATTGATAAAGGGCTCATCACCATGAATACCAAGGTTTTAGAGGTGATTGGAGTTTCAAAGCGGTTTGGGAATTTGTCGGCACTGAAAGATATCAGCTTCACTGTTTGGAAGGGCGAAATCCTGGGGCTAATTGGCCCCAATGGTGCCGGGAAAACCACCCTCATAAACATGATTGCAGGGGGCCTGCCATACGCTGTTGGGGATATTTTCTTTCTCGGAAAATCCATTCGAGGTCTCAAGCCGCATCAGGTGGCCCATCTGGGAATCAGCAGAACATTTCAGGTTGTCCA
>JABMQV010000202.1 GCA_013203065.1 Desulfobacteraceae bacterium
CACGTGTTCTACTGGCAAAGCTCCTTGTAAGACCTGGAAATCTTATGGTTATGGACGAACCCACAAATCATCTGGATATCGCATCTTCAGAAACACTGATCGATGCCCTTTCAAACTATAACGACACGTTGATGTTTGTCTCTCATAATCAGTCCTTTATCAATCGCTTGGCCACAAAGGTCTGGGATCTGGGCGGGGGAGAGATCACCGAGTATCCGGGCAACCTGGACGAGTACTACGATCATCTTTCTCGAATGGGAGAGGGACCGGAGAATGGGCTCTCGGGGGCAAAAAAGCGCACCAAAAAGCCAACCGCCCAGAAGACACGAGACCCAAAGAGGGAGAGGAAGGAGCGGGCCGAAAGACGTCGCATCATCCATGATACACTAAAACCCATCCAGACCGAACTGGAGAATTTGGAAAGGCGGATCGCTGAGCGTGAAACAAGGCAAGAAGAGGTGGAAAAAATACTTGCGGATCCCAGCCTTTTTAGCGATAAAAACAAAAGCGTGCCTCTCCTCAAAGAATACAACGAATCACGACGGGAGTTGGATGATTTGCTCCTGAGATGGGAGCAAGCGGAAAACAAGCTGGAATCGGCAAAAGAGATGCTGGGGATTTGAAAAGTGAAGATGAAAATCAAAGACAAACACAAGGCCTTGTTAAAGACCCTTGGCCTCAAGGAGGAAGACTTTGACCGTTTTGATGACAAATTCGTGCGTTATGAGTATGATGATGTAAAAGGTGTCAGGATCCATGACCCTTACTACGAGACTTCATATAATGAGTATATCGGGATTGATGGCTGGAGTGCCTGGAGCACGGAAAAGGATACCTTTATGACCGATATCCTGAAGGGAGCAAGGGAGAAGGCCCGGGGCACGAAGCCGGAGCAGGGAAAAATTGAAGCGTCTCTCCGGAAAAAATTTGGAGACAGTAGCCAGACAGAATCAGAGTAAGATCGTTGGCTTCGGTTTTTCAGATAAACCCCACGATCGAAAGAGATCCCACCAAATAGCAAGTGAAGCTATCTAAGTTCCGTGAAGTACTAGAAAACCATCCTCAATTTGGCGACGCATTCGTCTGCCACCGCTATCTCCCCCCCCGTTCCCCCGTCTACGGGCCGAAATTGAACCTCCACGGGGACATCGTTGAGACCATGGAGCACCTTGGCCTCCACCGCCTTTACAGTCATCAGGTCGAGGCCATTGAGCACTTGCGAAGCGGGGAAAATGTCATTGTCTCCACACCCACCGCCAGCGGCAAGAGCCTCATATATAATATAACCGTCCTTGAAAAGGTCCTTGAAAACAAAGATGCCAGGGCCCTCTATATTTTTCCCCTAAAGGCCCTCGAGCAGGACCAATTGAAAAACCTTGATGTCTGGTTGAGGGGTGCCAAAGGGGCAAAGATCTCTGCAAAAATCTATGACGGGGACACCCCTCCATACAGGCGAAAGAAGATCCGGACGGAAATTCCCCAGATCCTTTTTACCAACCCCGATATGTTGCACAGGGGTATTCTGGCGTATCACCAGGGCTGGGAGGGACTTTTGAAAAACCTCTCCTTTGTTGTCCTGGACGAGGTCCACACCTATCGCGGCATCTTTGGATCGCATGTCAATCAGTTGATCAGGAGACTAAAACGGCTTTGTCACTGCTATGGCGCATCCCCCCAGTTTATTCTTTTATCCGCAACCATGAGCAACCCAAAGGATTTTGGGGAAAGCCTTATTGGAGAGGAGGTTAGCGTTGTGCAGTCTGCCGGCTCCCCCAGGGCCGGTCAGCATTTCCTGTTTCTCAATCCCCACACAGGCACCAATTTTTCTGCGGCCAAGCTCTTTGCTGCGTGCGTCCAAAGCGGTTACAGGACCATCGTCTTCACCCAGTCCAGGAAGGTGACCGAATTGATCCATCTGTGGGTCTCGCGGCTCTTGCCGGCCTTCAGGAAAAAGATCAGCTCTTATCGCGCCGGGTTTATGCCGGCGGAGAGGCGGGAGATTGAGAGGAAACTTGCCACCGGAAACCTCCTTGGCGTGGTATCCACCAGTGCCCTGGAGTTGGGGATCGACATCGGTTATCTGGACATCTGCCTGCTCGTGGGATACCCGGGAACCATCATCAATACCTGGCAAAGGGGGGGGCGGGTGGGTCGTTCGGGGAGAGAATCAATGATCATCCTTGTGGCAAAGCCGGACGCCCTGGACCAGTATTTCATGAAATACCCGGACGATCTCTTTGAAAGGTCCTTTGAGGCGGCAATCCTGGACCCCAACAACCCCCACGTGGTAAGGGCCCACCTGCCCTGTGCCGCGGCGGAGATGCCCCTTACGCTCGAAGACGAAAAGTTCTGGCCCAAGGGACTCCTCGAGCATCTGGAAACCCTCGAAAGGGAAGGGGCGCTACATAGAACCGCCGAGGGAGAGCCCGCCTGGTTTTCTTCAAGGCGAAACCCACAGCTTGACGTAAATATCCGCTCTTCCGGGGAGACTTACACCATCTTTGAAAGAGAGACCGGCCAGGCCATCGGTACCATTGACGGAATAAAGGCATTCAAGGAATGCCATCCGGGGGCCATCTATCTTCATCGGGCCCGTGAATACGTGGTGGATCGTCTGGTATTAGAGAAAAAGGATATCGTGGTAGATCGGTCTCATCTCAAATATTTTACCCGGCCCCGCAGCGAAAAAGAGACCGAAATCATCCGGGTTAACCGGAGCAGACCAAAGGCGCAGTTCTTGGTCCGGGAAGGGGAACTCAAAGTCACGGAAATCATAACAGGATATGAAAAACGGGCCCTGCCGGGCCAGGAACTCATGGGGGTCTTTCCCCTGGATCTTCCTCCCCAGACATTTGAGACCGTGGGCCTGTGGGTAGAGATTGAACCGGCCCTCAAGATCCTGGTGGAAAGGCGCGGTCTTCACTTTATGGGCGGCATCCACGCCATAGAACATGCCGCCATCGCCATCTTTCCCCTCTTTGCCCTCTGTGACAGAAACGACATTGGCGGCATCTGTTATCCCCATCATCCCCAGGTGGGTAAGAGCGCAATTTTTATCTATGACGCCTATCCCGGAGGTGTAGGGCTCGCTCAAAGGGGGTTTGAGATTATCCTGGAGCTGCTCGAGAAGACCCTGAAGCTCATAAAAGAATGTGAATGTGAAGAGGGGTGCCCCTCATGCATCCATTCACCAAAGTGCGGCAACGGCAATAAACCCCTGGACAAAGAGGCGGCACGGTTGATCCTCGAAGGCCTCCTGGGGCACATCCCCCTAAGCGAGATCATTCCTGCCGAGGAAACGCCTGAACCCATGCCCTACTTCCCCGAAGAGGCCCCGGCCCCTGAGAGATCTGAAGGTCCCCGGGTTCTTTGCCTGGACCTTGAGACCCAAAAGACTGCCCAGGATGTGGGGGGGTGGCAAAATACCCATCTCATGAAGGTCTCCGTGGCAGTCCTCTTTGACAGCATTGAAAAAAGGTTTCACCCTTTTGAGGAAGAGAGGCTTGATGCCCTTTTCGAACATCTGGACAAGGCCGACCTGATCATCGGATTCAATATCAAGGGGTTTGACTACCGGGTCCTTGGGGCCTATACAAACAGGGATTTGAAGGCTCTGCCAACTTTTGATATCCTGGAGGATATATACAAACGGCTCGGGTTTCGTCTGAGCCTGGATCATCTGGCGCAGGAGACCCTGAGTCAAGGAAAAACCGCCAACGGTCTCCAGGCCGTGGAATGGTTCCGGCAGGGGGAGATGGACAAACTGACCGAGTATTGCAAAAATGATGTGGCAACCACCTGGGATCTGTTTCAATATGGACTGGAAAACGGACACCTCATCTATAAAGAAAAACAGGCAGGGAGGCGTGTCCGGCTCCTGGTGGACTGGGAACTGGATGCGCTGATAAAGTGAAGTGATCTCTAAACCCAAATCTTTTTCTGTCCGTTTATAAGCCATGAAACCCTTTGAATGCCGCATGTGTGGAGAGTGCTGTTTCGGCGAAGG
>JABMQV010000203.1 GCA_013203065.1 Desulfobacteraceae bacterium
AGAAACTCTCAGGTATAGGAACCGTAAATCGGGAAGGAAACATATCCACATGGCTTAAACCCAAAGGTTGAAAAGAAATGTCGGGTATGAAAGGGTGAGGGTGCGTGGAATTTTTTCCGAGGCGAGGTGCAGTTGCACTCAACCTGAGAACAGGAAAAACCGAGCACAGGTCCAATTGGGGCGCTATAGTGAGACCGAAGTGGTTTACACCCCCGAGATTCTGCAACATTAGGAAAAACATCAGAAGGGAGGAAAAACCATAATGACTTCTTTTGAATGCCTGTTCGAACCCATAAACATCGGGAAAATGAAGCTCAAAAATCGTATTGTTCTCGCACCTATGGCCACTCATTATGCAACAGAGAATGGGCACATGACCCAAAGACTGATTGACTATTACCTGGAGCGAACTCGGGGAGGCGTGGGGCTCGTTGTCTCTGAATCAAACTATGTCTCGCCAGAGGGCCGTGGTGGTTTTTACCGTCTCGGCCTATATGATGATCACCAGATTCGGGAACACAGGAAGTTAACAGAGGCCGTCCATAGGGAGGGAACCCCTGTGTGCTCGCAAATACACCATGGAGGAACAACGGTATCCATGAAGGCAATAGGGCAGCACCCTTTGTCCTGTTCCGCCGTTCCCCTGTTAACCCGAGGGGAACTCTTCGTGGGCAATATTCCGCGCCAACTGGCTGAAACTGAAATCATGGATGTGGTCAACAATTTTGCACAAGCGGCGTGGAGAGCAAGAGAGTCAGGTTTTGACGCCGTGATGGTCCACGCTGCCCACGGATATCTGATCAATCAATTTCTGTCGCCTCACACAAACAAGAGAAGTGACAAGTACGGTGGTAGTGATGAAAACAGGGCCCGTTTTCTCATTGAAATTGCAGAATCGATCCGAGAGATTCTCGGGCCTGAATTTCCCATTATGGTTCGCGTAACCGGGGACGAGTTGTTCGACGGGGGGTATGGAATTGAATTTATTCAGAAGGTAGCTACGTGGCTGGAAAATGCGGGGATTGACGAGATTAATGTTTCGGCGGGAAACTATGAAGAGATGGAGAGGATGGTTGCCCCGCCCAATTTTCCGGAAGGTTTTCTGGTTCAGAACGCCGCAGCCATCAAAGAGGTTGTTAACATACCGGTTGGGGTTGTGGGCCGCATCATGGGGCCGGAGATCGCAGAAACGATTATCAAGGAAGGAAAAGCCGATCTCCTGTATCTTGGGCGGGCGCTGATTGCAGATCCTGAATTTCCCGCTAAGATCAGAGAGGGTCGCGAAACGGAAATTCGCCCCTGTATCGTCTGTAACAAGGGGTGTATTGATCGACTCTTCGCCGGTCTGGACATTACATGCTCCGTCAATGCGTCTCTCGGCAGGGAGGCCTCAAATCGGATTTTTCCGGCTGACACATCCAGGAATGTTCTTGTCATAGGCGGAGGCCCGGCAGGCCTGGAAGCGGCCCGGGTGGCTGCCTTGCGCGGGCACCAGGTAACATTGTACGAAAAATCTGGAAAATTGGGGGGAGCCCTTAATAAGGCGGTTCTTCTGCCTCATAAAGAGCCCATCGCAAGCCTCATCCGATATTACACCACCCAAATGGCCCTTTTGCGTGTGCAGGTAACTCTCAAAAAGGAGGCCACCCCGGAGGTTATAAGCGCCATGAAGCCAGACGTAATAATACTGGCTGCAGGTGCTGAGCCGTTTCGTTTGGGATTGCCAGGTTCAAATCTTCCCAATGTTTTTCTGGCCGAGGCGTGCATGAATGACCTTGACTCTCTTGGAAATTCGGTGATCATCATCGGAGGAGGGCTCCTGGGAGCTGAATTGGCCGAGGCACTGGCAGATCACGGCAAATCCCCCGTCCTGGTGGAACAGTTGGATTCCATCGCAGGGGACGCCGGCTTTATCGTCAAAAAAGAACTCCTGAAGAGCCTTTGCTCTCGCGGTGTGAAGATGCTTGTTGGGACCAAAGTCGTTGCCATTTCACAAAACGGGATTATCGTGGAACGTTTGGGAGAGAGGGAGATCCTTGAGGGCGATAGTGTGGTCCTTGCAATAGGGTATCGGCCGAAAATGGGCTTGGTTCAGCACCTGGACTTAAGAGACACGGAATTTCACCAGGTTGGCGATATCGTTGCGGCTCGTACGATTATGGATGCCATCGAAGAGGGAAATCGCGTCGGTCTATTAATCTAATCTTGCATTTCAATAAGACACCTGGTATAAGCCGCCGCGCTGCCCCCATCGACGGGTGAACCGTTTGCGTCGATGGCTTTCCTTACTTCAGCCAGCGTGCCGCTGCGCTCGGATCTTGAGAAACCTTTACGCAGTCAAGTTTCAAATTTGGTGGGGCATCAACTAAACATTTTGGTCAGCACTATAATCTGGATCAGGAGGAGTATAAAATAGGATGGAAAGGACTGAAGAGGGCATTATACGGGACATGAAAGAGTACTTGATCCCCATTCCCATGACCTCACCCATCATCGTAAAGGGAGAGGGGATCGAGGTGGAGGATATCACGGGAAGAAAATATTTGGATTTCAGCGCGGGTCCGGGGGTGCTGAATTTCGGCCACTGCCATCCCCAAATCGTGGAAGCAGTGAAAGATCAGGTTGCTAGGCTGACCCAGTGCCCGGGCACCCTCTTGAATGTTCAAACCGTGGATTTGGCAAAAAAGCTGGAGGGGATAACCCCCGAAGGTCTTAAACGGAGCTTTTTTTGCAACAGTGGTGCCGAAGCCGTGGAGGGAGCCGTTAAACTGGCCAAGAGGCATGCTGCCCGGGAAGGCAAAACAGCGCAAGGGATCGTGGCCCTGGAACATGGGTTTCATGGCCGTTTGGCGCTTTCCCTTTCTTTAACCGGAATCACCAATCGAAAAAAGGGACTGGGCGGCTATGCGGCGTTTCCCGGCATCTACCATCTCATGGCACCTTACTGCTACCGATGTCCCCTCACCTACCCCTCCTGCGACATCTACTGTGCTAGCCGTTTTGAGGACCTGCTTGAAACTCACACCCCGGCCGATGCTATTGCGGCATTTATCTGTGAACCGATTATGGGAGTGGGTGGAGGTATAGTCCCGCCTAACGAGTATCTCGTTCGAATCGAGGAGATTTGCAAGAGAAACGGGATCCTATTGATCTTTGACGAGATATTCATGGGCTTTGGAAGGACGGGAAAAATGTTTTCCTGTGAGCATTTTGACGTTACTCCGGATATTATGGTGATGGGTAAGGCCATCGGAGGAGGCCTTCCCCTAGGAGCCTTCATAGCCACGGATGTGGTGGGAAAGGCCTTTGACGTCGGTGACCACTACACTACTTTCGGACCCAACAATGTAATGGCTCTTACCGCAGGGTTAAAGGGCATCGAGGTACTAGAAGAAGAAAAAATGGTCCGTAATGCAGCACAAATGGGTGATTACTTCTTCAACGAACTCAAAGAGGTTCAAGAACAGAACAGATGTATCGGTGATGTTAGGGGCAGAGGTCTCTTTGTCGCCATCGAGATTGTAGTGGACAAATTGAGCAAGAAGCCGGATGCAGAGACTGCAAAAAAGATTAAAGAAGGTCTCAGGCAAAAGGGGATATTGACTTCGATTTCCGGAGCCAAGGGGTGTGTCCTCAGAATCACACCCCCTTTAACAATCGGCAAAGAACACGTGGAACAATTTAGTGCGGCCCTAAAAGAGACCATAAGAGGTGTTTGATTCCCGTTGGACAACCACTCTTGGCGCGCGGGCGGCTGTTTCGGGGTACAATAGGTTTGAAAATACATGGGGAGGTTCAGCAGTAAACATAAAGGGCAAGAGGCTGTACTGGCAAACGGAAATGTAGTCCAGCTTGGGAGGGGGAGCAGGGTTCCAGCAAAAAACGTCACCGGATTTGCTCTAATGTCCCTGTTTCTTGGCTCTATGGAATGTGGGCCTTTAAGAGCCTTAAAGAAGCTATCGGGTGAGACATCCTGTCAATGATGTCAATCCTGACTGTGTGGCCGTCGCCTACCCCAATTGTTACCAAATGTTGGACGCTGCCATTAAGAGTCGGAATTATGAAATTGAAGTAAAGGACATCGCTGAGCTTGTCTTGGAAGCCCTTTGACATCCACAGTCCTCACCTCCTTTATAAGGTCTCAAACATCTTGTGGGCCCCGGGCGTTGGATAACGCCTGTCACGACCCTCTGCACCTGCACCAGAAGCAGGGGCCATGGTTGGTGATTTGTGGAAAGCATGGACAGGGGATCTCTATCCATTCAAGGTTTCCTTTATGAAAAGATTCAGCACGGAAGCGATAATTGCACAAAAAAAGAAACCCAAAAAAACCTGCCGGTATCCCGTCAACGTAAAGGCCGTTCTTATCATGCCCTGCCTTTCCAGAATGTAGCCTGCTGCAGGCTGAAATATGGCGCCTCCTGCAAAGGGGAAGAGGTTGACCAACCCTATCGCAGTGCCTGTCATCCCTATTGGAAAGAGCTCTTTAGCCATGGTAAAACCTATGACCGCCATCCCCCCTATAAAGATCCCTAATCCGAAGAAGAGCAGATATAGACCCACGAGAGGAATTCTCTCTGTGTGAAAGGCTAGGAGTCCCGTGAAAAGGAGTAAAAGGAAACTGGACAGCAGACTCACGGGTTTTCGCGCCCTGAAAACCCTGTTAGAAAGGACACTGAACAATGGACTGCCTACAATCATCCCACAGGCAATCATGGAAAAAATGTGTCCTACGGTGGTCTTGTCCAAACCATAGATGTGCTCCAGGAATGGCCCTCCCCAGAGACCGCCAAACGAAAAGAACACCCCACAGGCGAAAAAAAACCATGCGGCCAGGGGCCAGAAATGGGGACACCTGAGAACGACCTTGATTCCCTCCACCAGACCTGCAGGAGCCAACTGGGGCTTTTGAGGTGTATAAGGGGCTGGCAAGCCCTTATCCGAAGGACGGTCCCGGACGAAACTCCATACCAAACCTGCAATGATAAAGGTAAAAACCCCAATTCCCACAAACGAAAAGCGCCACCCTACCCTGGCGCTGGCGAAGGCCAGCGGGGTCGCCGCCGTGAGCGACCCCAGTCCACCCATGGCCATAAGGATACCCGTCATAACGGTGAACTCTCTTGGCGCAAACCATTCTGCAATTACCTTCAGCGTCGGGACAAACACCATGGCAGCACCCACGCCCACCAGGGTCCGCCCCAAGACAGCCCAAAACAGGGTTCCGGCCATACCGAGCATGAGGCTTCCAAGGGATGCTATCGCAAAAAAGAGGGTAATTGTCTTTCTGGGTCCCCAGGAATCAGAGAGGATGCCTGCAGGCAACTGCATCACTGCGTAGGGGTAGAAGTAGGCCGCCCCAAGAAACCCCATGGCCCCCCCTCCCGCACGAAGATCACGCATCATATCAACAGCGACGACTGCCGGGCACAACCGATGAAAATAGACGATGAAGTATCCAAAAGATAGAATCCAGAATACGATCCAGCGGTAATGTAGGACTTTGTTATCGGGGTCCGCGCCCATATTTCCTTTCCTGCAACGGATGCCAAAAATACATCACAAGCATATTTCCTGCGCCGTGTTTGGGCCGAACAGGAAAATCGAGGATAAATCATTGGATTAAGTACTTCGCGGAAGGCTTTCAAGGATGGAGAAATCAAGACGCCAGGGCTGTCCGTCATTACCTTTTTCAATATCGTTATTCATTCTAGTTTGAAACGGGATACTGAAAATGCGTCAAAACTCTCTCGTCATGACCTGGCAATAGTCTATCACCAAAAGCTTCAAGCCTTTTCAGGGAACCAAATGCGTCAAAAAGATTTTGGTGAATTCCGGAAGGGATATGGGCCATTGCCTCATCCCCCTCCCAGTTTTCATAAAGGGGAACATTATCTCCGGGGATAACCCATGGCCCCTCATGGGTCTCCACCACAACCCCCTGGGAACCAGGGGTATGCCCTGGAAGGTGCATAACCCGAACGCCCGGGATAATCTCCTGATCCCCATCCAGGGACAAAATCCTGCCAAAGACTCCCATCCATGGCGGTTGAACCCCAGGGATACCGATTTCATAGGGGACCCTATCAGATGGTAGGGGTGCGGTGGCATAGGCCAATTCGCTTTTTTGCACTAGGAAAGTGGCCTCCGAGAAAGGTTCCAAATTAAAGCAGTGGTCCCAGTGAAGATGCGTGAAGATCACCAGGTCAATCTCTTTGGGAAAAAGGCCAAGTTTAGCCAGGGCGGCGTTAATCTCTTGATCAGGGTCCCTTCGAAGGGGTCGATGGTATTGAGAAGCCCAATCTGGATCACAGGGACCTGTAT
>JABMQV010000204.1 GCA_013203065.1 Desulfobacteraceae bacterium
CAGATAGGTCGAGGCCACCACGGCAATACCATCTCTGCCAAGCCCCTCCTGCAGGTCACGGAAGTTGAACCAGGTGGCCAGGTTGTCCCACAACAGCCGGTGCCGTTCTTCGCCAACGACGCTGATCTCTTTCCCCGTCAGTTCATTGGTGGCATGGATAAGCTGCTGATAATAATCAATGGCCTGTTGTGTGCCCCTCTCAGAGACGATCAGGGCCATGTGGGAGAAGCCGTCAAAGGCGGTTATGGGCGAGGGCTTGATGGTGCCCAAATCCAGGTAGCGCTGCCACAGTTCGATGGCCTTGCGGGACTTCTCGGCTACCATCAAGAAATGGTCCCGATCGAAGGGATGACCGGTTACGGTTTCCAGCCAGGTTATCAGTCCTTCGAGTTGGGAGCGCACGTAGGTCACACGATCCTTTTCCAGGGAGCCGTCATAGCGGTCGCCCACGTTGATCATCTTGTACGGCTTGCCGCCGTAAAACTCACTCAAATGCTTGAACCACTCACAGACCACGTGACACTGGTTGTTGCAGGCCAGGAGGATGTCAGGTTCGGCCAGTTTGATAATGGGCCGGCCCTTTGTGTCCATAAGTTCCTCTGCCGCCAATCCGCCCCGGCCATCCAGCAGGAAGCCGGTATTGTAAAGTTCATAGGCGCAGCCCATACGATCCAGACCGCCGGCTTCGGCGTGGCTTACAAGCCGTGACTGACCCCTGGAAATGAGAAGTGCAGCGTGGTTTTCGGGGTAGACCGTTGCCAGATAAGGCTCAAAGGCCTTGACAATTTCCACCGGAAACATGGCCGTGACGTATGCGACGGGTCGGCCATCAGCCTTTGCTGCAAGGGCGCGTTGGTAGTGTTCGGTTATAAGCTGCCTCTGCAGCCGGTGTACTTTCTTAAGTTCTTTTGTCAACATGACGCAACCTCAAAAGATGTCCTGTCTCCTGGTAACCGCTTGGAAGCGGGCGCGTACCGCCGGATCTGCGCATTTGGCCATCTCGCGCTGGTACTCCCGGGTGTTGAACGCTTTGATTTTTCCCTGGACGATCACGTACAGCAGGTCCTGTTTATCCGCATCCTTCTCCGGGGTTCGTTCTATGAAGTCGTACATCAGGGCCGGCTTCCTGACCTTGCGTGTGTCTGTGCGGGGCAACTCGGGGATCAGACGAATAAATCCCGGGAGTGCGTATTGGGGTATCTCTTTCTGACAATAGGCGCGGAACTTGTTGAGGTCGAAGCCGCTCGGGTCCTCCACCTCCAGCACATAAATGGGGTTGTCGTTTTCAGTGCTGTC
Source organism: Desulfobacteraceae bacterium (assembly GCA_013203065.1). The sequence goes on from JABMQV010000204.1 coordinate 1,297, forward strand.
CACAAAGGGAATTCCGATTACTGCGCAGTTTTGCACGCCGGGATACTGAATGATTATTTCTTCCACGAAGGTGGTGGAGAAGTTCTCGCCTTTTGTGCGGAGGCGGTCGGTTCCGGTACGACCCAAAAAAATCACATACTGTTCACCGTTTTTCTCCTGGAGGGTACCGAGATCGCCCATGTGGTAGTAACCCTTTTCGTCAACCTTTTCGGCGCTCTCTGCGGGCAGGTTGTAATAGGCCGAGAAGGCAGAATCGCCAAGGGACTCCTGGTTCACCACTATTTCGCCCACCGCCCTGTCAAAGTTTCTGATGTTGCCGCCTTCGTCCACCACCGGAGGCTCGCACTCTTTCCCGGTCGATTCGTCCATCACCTTTACGTCCCTCCCGGGGATGACCCCGCCCACACTGTAGTCGGGCGTGTCAGGGGTGACAAGGGCTACAGCCCCCACCTCGGTTGAGCCGTAAGCCTCAGCAAAAATCTCCAGTCCGAAGATCCGTGTGAAGGCCGCCCGGTTGGCCGCGTTGGTGCCGGTGCTTACAACCGTGCGAAGGGGAAGGTTCGCATAATCGGCGTCACGGCCCACGGTGCTAAGGACGTACATCACAGGGTCTCCTACGCTGTTCCATACAGTGACCCCCGCCTCCGTTATATCCTTGACAAAGTTGCTGGCGCTGAAACGCCGCCGCAGGAGCACCTTGGCGCCGTTGATCAGCGAACTCATGAGGTTGATGTAGAGCGAGTTTGAGTGGTTCAGCGGCATGCAAATGTAGCCAACGTCGTTCTCGGAATAGTTGAGCAGAGAGGTGAAGCCTACCCCCACGTCCACGAGCTTTTTCCACATCACCTCGATGCCCTTGGGCGCCCCGGTCGTGCCTGAGGTGAAAATGATGACGCCGGTGCCGTCCTCGTCCAAAGGCACCGGCGAGAACTCGTCTCCTTTGCACTGGGCCAGCCAATCCCCAATGGTGGATATCTCCGTTGGGTGGTTGTTGACCTGCCTTTTTCGTGCGATAACGTAACGGGGATAGAGATCCCTCAAACCAAAGCGCTCATGGACATCCACGACCGACTCCACAAAAGTGAGCCCGGTTTTGGGCTGCTCTACCTCGTCAGCAAAGACGACCTCGATGTCCATTTTGTTTAGATCGGTAGACAGTTTCTCACCCACCTGAGCGTTATTGATCCCCACCAGGGTAGAGTTGGTGAAGGCGCAACCCCCGAGTAGATAAACTGCCTCCGGCGTGTTCTGCATGAAGAACCCCACGTGGAACCGTGGGGCATGGAGCTTGTCCTTCTCTTTCCTCATCTTTTGGATCATCGCTCCATACCTCAGGGAGTGCTCATAAAATTCACCGAAGCTGACCTCCTGCAAGGCGCCTTGTTCGTCGCGGTACATCAGGTAGGTACGGTCACGGGTCCTGGGATCGGTCCCGTAAAACTCTATGACCTGGGCGATGTTCATACCCGTAACTTGATCCAGGGACATTCCCACTCTCCTCTCATCTATCAGTCAAGCAGTTCAGTAAACTCCAATGCTTATCAAAATTCACTCGGGTGCACAAAACACGCTGCCATACAGTCAAAAAATTGACAATCGCAACGTCCGAGCAAAAAGGGCCCTGCATGAAACCAGTCGGATTGCCGGCTGAGCATTTGGAGTCGACTCCGTTCCGGGGAGGCAAAAACGTTTCATGATTCTGCCAACAGCATGAGGTGAAGTCAACCATTATCATTCTTATTGTGCCTCAGGCGGAACTCACCGCATTAGACCATCTCTCAAAACGGGTTAGGGATCGGTCATGTGCCGTTGGTTGATCAAAACACATAGCCTTTTCTGACGCATAATGTTATGAAAACAGGGCTTAATCGGCAGAGCGTAAAACACTGAAATCTCTGATTTGCAAGGATAGGAGAAGGAATCATGAAGATCGCCATTGTAGGCGCCGGGGCACTGGGTGGGTTCTTTGGAGCCACCTTTGCCGGTCAAGGGCAGGAGGTCACTCTGGTGGACATAGACACGGAAAAGGTGAAGGCCATTGGGAAATCTGGATTGACC
>JABMQV010000205.1 GCA_013203065.1 Desulfobacteraceae bacterium
AAGCGAGGCATCCAGGCTGTCCAGGAGGTTTGGGTCCAGCCCTTCTGTTTTGAGAACCCGTAACCCCAAGCTATAGGGAAAAAGCGAATCCAGGCTCAACCCAAAACATTCGAGAAAGAATTGGGAGAATTCGTCGCAAAGACTGCTGCTGGTGGCGCCAAAAATCACCACCCCGGTTTGAAGGTTCCAGATCATATCATAGGTCTGGGACCGGGGAATGGCGCGTCTGATCAGTTTTAGCCAGACGGCTTCCTTTATTTCCCGTTTTCGGAACTTTGGAAGATATTCAAGTTCCTCCTCCCCCATGACCTTTTCTTCAGCCTCCCTACAATATCCTAGGAGGGCCTTGGCAGGCACCTTTCTCTGATCCACACGCCATGACATGGCAATGCAGGGCTCTTTGAGGTATTCCATTGAGGCAAACCTGCCGTCAAACTCGTCCATGATGTTTACCCACCCGGAGGACCGTTCCTGGTCCGAGGCCTCGTCAATATTCTTAAAGGCATGCCGCGAAATTCTTGGTGGAAATTTTTCCATATGGTCTCCCGGCAGACTCTCTTGAACCATAAACCGGGTAAAACTGCCGGACCCTGATATTAATCCCATTATCTACCTCTTTAATATAAACAGATCCCGTTGAGTCCCTACCTAAATGGGGGGCAAGGACCCCATAAACCCCGTCAAGAGGGTATTCTCGTTTTGTTCTTGAAAATGATAACCAAATAATTTTTGAACGATGAAAATATGAAAATCGGTCCTTGTATGTCAAGCGAAATGTAACCCAGGGATGTTGGAGTCAACCACCACCCTTAGATAAGGGTGGCTTGAATGGAGATCCTGGAAGAGTCTTTCACGGAATATTGCTCACCGCAGAGACGCAGCCTCCGGCCCGTAGCGGGCCTACGCCCCGGAGGGAGGACGCGGAGGTTACTTATTTTGGTAAACGTTTACGGGTTCACGGTTCAGAGGTTCACGGTTGTGTTTCTTTCGTCGACCTTGTTTGGAGGTAAACAAATACTTGATGAAACCTCGAATGACAGCACTTCTGCATCCTGAACGAACATGCAAATCCCGGAATGGGGGCTCTTATATTATTGAATAATTCTTTCTAAAAGCGTATGTATTTGGTCTGGGAAATCCATGTCCTCTGTGCGTGGATTCTTTACTGTTTACGTTGATAATTTGAAAATCCAGCCATTTATTTCATTGAATAAAGGGGCGGCCATGAGATTAGGGGGGCCTGGGGGACGTCCCGCTGTTCAGGGAGGGAAAAGATGAGATCGCAGGTTTACGGATGGTGTGGAAGGATTCTAAAGGTGGATCTGAGTAATTCGAGTATAACCGAATTGGAAACCATGGAATATGCTGAGCGTTTCCTGGGAGGACGGGGGATTGCCACCCGTATTTACTGGGAAGAGGTAAGCCCTGAGGTTGGGGCCTTTGATCCTTCCAACTACCTGATTTTGATGAGCGGGCCCCTAGGGGCCACCGGGGCCCAGGGGGCCTCCAGATTCGAGGTGGTGAGCAAATCTCCCATGCTGCTGCCCGAGGGGTTCTGTTACGGAAACCTGGGCGGATTTTTTGCCCCAGCCCTAAAAAAGGCCGGGTATGACGGCGTTGTGGTAACGGGAAAAGCTGATCAGCCCAGTTATATCTGGATCAATGATGGTCGTGCGGAGATAAGGGATGCCTCTTCATTATGGGGAAAGGGCATCTATAAGACACGCGAGATATTGCAGGAAAGGCATGGAAAGAAGGTTCGATTTGTTACGACAGGTCAGGCCGGAGAGAACAGATGTAGAAATGCCACTCTGATGACTGACCATGAGGGAAGCGCCACTGGTGGATTCGGAGCTGTGATGGGCTCCAAGCACCTCAAAGCGATCGCCGTGTCCGGAACAGGAACACCTGTGGTGGCTCACAAAAAGGATTTCAGCGAACTCATCCGTCTGACCATTAACCTTTCTCAGCGGGGGACCCTGAGGATGCCTCTGCCCAAAGAACAAATACGCTACGTGGGAAAGGCTTCCTGTTACCAGTGTGGACTGGATTGCCTGAGGGGCATGTTCAGAACCGCGTCGGGAAAAGAGGCTGTCCGGAAATGTCACTCAATGGTCTTTTACATGCCGTGGGTTGCCATGAAGCCCGGGGGCCAAATGGATACCGCTGTGGATGCAACGGAAATCTGTAACGACCTCTCCCTCTGCACCATGGAGATGGACAGCATCATGACATGGCTCCAGCGCTGTCACAGCTCAGGCTATCTGACGGAGAAAGATACCGGGCTTGACATCTCCGGACTGGGCAGCCGGGAATTTTTCGAACAGCTCACCGCCATGATCGCTCATCGTGACGGTTTTGGAGACATCCTTGCCGAAGGGCTTCTCAGGGCCGGAGAAAGGCTCGGCGAAAAGGCCAAGGCCCATTTCACAGAAAATATGGCGGGTGTCGGGCTCGCAGGGGCCTATTCTCCGAGGCAATATGTCATCAATGCCCTCCTTTATGCCCTGGAGCCGAGGCAACCTATTGCCATGCTCCATGAGGTAAGCTATATGATCGCCCGCTGGCTTTTGCACCGGATCCGACCGGAACTCTCTCCCACAACCTCCCAGGTCTTTCGGTCAGCTGCCACCAGATTCTGGGGGAGTGATATGGCGTGGGACCTGACAACTTATGAGGGAAAGGCAATGGCAGCTACGAAAATCCAGGACCGTACCTACACAAAAGACAGCCTGGTCCTGTGCGACTGTGCCTGGCCTATCATGGAGTCCTTTAACACACCCGATAATGTGGGCGACCCAGCACTTGAGAGCCAGCTCTTCACAGCTGCTACAGGGATCGAAACCGATGAGGCGGGTCTAAACAGATACGGCGAGCGGATATTCAACATCCAACGAGCCATTCTGTTGCGCGAAGGCTGGCACGCAAAGGAAGCCGATGTGCCGGCAGAATTCAATTTTACCGAGCCTATCCACACAGATCTCCTCAATCCCCAGCTCATCGTTCCAGGCCCGGGAGAAGAACCGGTATCTGTGAAAGGTAATGTTCTGGACAGAAATAAATTCGAAGAAATGAGGGAAGAGTTTTACGGCCTTCGGGGGTGGGATCCGGAAACAGGTCTCCAGAAGGTTGAGACACTCGAGTCCCTCGACCTTTCTGACGTAGCCAAGGAACTAAAAGGTAGAGGCCTGGCAGTATGAGAACAGGGAGCAGGGAAACAGGTTTAGAGAGCGGTGGAAAGAAATGGCCGAACACCATGGAACCCGAGGTTATTGAAAACTTGGTGCCATCACTTTTGCCAAAGGTCAAAAGCTCTTGGAACAGCAGGTCTTGTAAAACGCCACCTCCAGGCCCATCTCCCGGGCCTTTTCTACGGCGGCTTCCGCGGGCATGGCGATCCTGTTTATACCCGCCTCAAGGGCAAGTAGATCTGTTTCCGTCCGATGCCGACCCGCCGGCCGGGCACAGCTGAGGGCAAGGGGGACATGTGGAATCCTGAGTCTGGCAGCACCAAGAAAGCGGCCTACGGTTTCGGGATCAGGCGGTCGGACCCCTTCCATGGGGGTTTCCCGTATCGGATCGAGCACCACGACGACCAGGGTGGAAATGGGATATCCGGCCACCATATCC
>JABMQV010000206.1 GCA_013203065.1 Desulfobacteraceae bacterium
ATCGAATACTTGGATAAGGTAGAGCTATAGCGTTAGCCCTGGTACGGCGGCTGTTTCTCTTTCCGTAACCGTTCAATGGAATCTTGAACCCCCGCCCGCCTCGCCCGTCCGCCTCGATCTGCCTTGGCTGGAGGGCGGGCCTGAGCGAGAGCGATGGCGGGCAGGCCTGAACCTTTGGACCCGTGAACGCCTATCTCTTGCCTAGGAGGCGGACCTCTCCCTGTCCTTGCCGGCAGGGTCCCCGCCTCTGTTTGTTTTTTCATGGCAGGGCATGTTCTTGTGGACAGGGCTCTTTTTCTTTTTGCAGTAAAGGGCCTGGAAAGTCCTGCAACTCCCGGACCCGTCCAGGGAGTTGTCTTCGGGCCAGGCTGCATATTCGCAGTTAAGGTCACAAAATTTCATACAGGTGAGGCCAATCGGGTCGTGCCCATGCGTCTCATTGAAGGGTAATCTTCTCTCCCGGTTCTTCAGCCGCTTGAATCTTGCCGAATTTGTCTTCGTAATTCAAAATATTCTCATTAAGGGCGCTAAGTATCCGTTTCATATGGCCGGGGCTTACAATCACCCTGGCAGTGACTGCACCGGAGGGCGGGGCCATCATCAGGAAGTCCATGATGAATTCTTCTCTTGTATGGGTAACTACCATGTTGTTTGAGTAGGCGCCACCGATAAGTTCCTTTGGAAACTCTACTCTCATTTCCTTTGATTTATCTTGCATTTTTATCCTCCAGCATCACAACCGCTTGAACTTGAAGTCGTTTATGAGCCACCGGGATCCCCGCTTCACGAACTCAAAATAGCCCATCAGTTCGGTCTTTGACCGGGACTCCCGAGGCATCCCCATCCGGCCATGACGGCCCCCCTGGCGGGTTATTTCAGCGGTATATGGCAGCTCTGCTCTCGCCTTGTCCCCCTGGATATTTATGGATGTTGCCTCCTCGGCTGTTATCTCAAATCCGCGCTCTTCCATTGCTCGAAGCTTCCTCCCAATGATCCTGGCGAAGCTTTTTTTGGGGAGTATGAGAACCCCTTTCGATGTCTTGGTCATGATTTGGGCTTCGTCAGTCAATAGCGACAGAAGGGCCTCGGGATCCCTTTTGTTCATGGCATTTTGCCAGCGCTTGAGGATCTTCCGAATCTCCTTTTCCTCAGAAAAATCCTCAGTTCCCGCCTTTGGCCCCAAACCAATCGACAGGCTTGCGGTCTTGTCAGCCTTGACAGTCACCCGTCCCTTCCATTGCGGGTAGCCCTCCTTGGTGGCAATCACCCGATGCTCTCCCACGGGCACATCCCCAACGATCAGGGCGGCGCTGCGCTTGGTCTTGAAATTGTGGCCCGCCAACTTGAAAATTGCGCCGTCCACATTGCTCCTCACGCTTACCTTGCCGACGACGGGACTTTCAGCCACAATTTTGGGTTGGGGACCCACACTCCCCCTTGCCGATACGGTTGTTTTGTCCTCAGCAACGGTCCTTGCCGGTTTTTTCCCCGGCAAAGATTTGGCTACAAGGACAAAATCCCCCTTGTCCAACTTGGGATTGTTTATCTTACCGTATTGGGGATGCTGGGCCTTACGAGAGTAATTGACCACCTCTTCCTGCAAGTAGGCGCCCAGTTCCTGGCCGGTTACATACCCGTCCCTGTTCCGGTCGGCATCAAGGTCGCGCACGCCCTGAACAAACACCGTCTTAAAGAGGGACTTATCAGGGACCTTCTCGTCCTTATTCCCTGCCGTCAGGAACTGACGCACCGGCCGGGTCACCTTCTCCTGTATAAATGGTGGCGGTTTGGCACGACTGAGCTGAAAGATTGCCCCGGAAAAACAGGAATCAAAGACCATCATGACATGTTTTGACTGGATGCGTCGTGCGACGGTCTCAATCTCTCGCATGCTGATGGCATGTTCCATGAATCCCATTTCGTCCCGGTCAGGGTCGGGTGCATCAATGGGAACGATATAACCCAGGTCTGAGCCATCTGCCTCCGCCAGGGTATGCCCATGGCCGGAAAACCAGACCAGAATGGCCTTGTCCTTGTCTCGTCCCGGTCCGGTGATCAGGGAGTTGAGGGCCTTTCGGAGAGATGCCCAGTCAGGATCTAGAAGGAGGTTTACATCCCAGCCTATCTGTTCGAGCATTTCTGCAATATCCCTGGCGTCCTGGAGCGGATTGGGCAGCCTGGGCCAGCCTTTGTTATAGCCCCCGCAGCCGACCACAAGGGCATGGTAGCCGGAGTAGAGGGGCAGGATCTTGGTCTCTCCCCCTGTTGTCCGGGCCTCCACTTGAATCCCCTCCCGACCCCGCATCTGCGTTCCCCCGATCTCCCGGCTGTGGGTGCCGGTGGCGACCAGGTTCTTGAGGGAAGATTTGAGGGTGAATGGCTTAAGGGGCCGTCCATTTAGGGTCACCGGGCCAGACTTTTGAAAACTGAATATGCCGGGGCCCGCGGCGCGATAGGTGTACTTGCCGTCCAGGGTTGAAAGTTCGATCTTGGCTCCCGGCATGAGCCGGTAGTTCTGACCCGGTTTCAGGTAGTCGTATTCCTCCATGGGGTTGCCTGCGGAATCCAGGAATCGGCCCTCGATCTCGGTCGCCTGCAGTTCCTGAAGCTCCTGGCCCATAACCGGCGCCGTCACAAAGAGAAATATGGCGAGGCAAATTGAGCGAAAAAGGATCTTCATGATCTTCCTCCCCCTGAAATATACCCGATGAATGGTATGAGTGCAAATAAAGTGATCTCTAAAGCACCGCAAAAAGGTCAACGGCCTTGCTTTTTCCTTTGATCGGGGTGGGCGGTAGTTGCTCGACCCGCACCTCATCTCCGATCCGGTCCAGCGTATCGCCGCTGATGATTATATCGGTCCCGAACTTTTTATTTAGCCCCTGAATACGGGAGGCCAGGTTGACGGTGTCCCCCACCAGTGAATAGGTAATCCGGTCCCCCCCGCCAATATTGCCCGCCAGGACTTCACCGGTGTGGATTCCAATGCCGTTTCTAAGCGCCTTATACCCCTGCTCGTCCAATCTCTGATTTACCAGTTTCATCCGTCTGCGCATATCCAGGGCGCCCTTCAGGGCCAGCCCGGCATGATCTTCCACCGCCACCGGTGCCCCGAATGCGGCGAAAATCTCATCTCCAATGTACTGCAGCACCAGGCCGCCGTGTATTCTGATGGCCTCAGCCATCTCCTTGAAATATCCGTTTATGATCTTTACCACCTCTTTTGGCGGTGTGGCCTCTACCATGGGTGTAAAATCCCTCAGGTCGGCAAAGAGGACAGTCACCTCTTTTAGCTCTCCATCCAGGGGAATCCGGCCCGACAGAATTTCATCCCTCACCTCACGGGAGACGTAACGGCCAAAGGTTTCCTTGACACTGGAATAGCCTTGGAAAAGCAGGACCGAACTGGTCGTCACAAGACCCACCACCGCGGCCGAAGGCCTGAGGACAATCCCTGCGGCCAGGCCCCCTATCACCAGGGCAGTAAGCCCACCCAACATAACGATCCCTGTGATGATCACTCTGCGCTGGGAAGCCCTTCGGCACAACGTGAGCATGAGCAACACCACCAAAGCGGCCGGTCCAAGAACCGAATAGGGCCAGGCTGGCGCCGAAAGTGTCCTGCCGCTCCTCAGGGCCTCTATGATCCGTGAATGAAATACTGCCCCAGCCTCCTCCTCGCTTGATGCGGGAGAGTAATGCCTGTCCTCAAATTCAAAGCCGACGCCGATAATGACGACCTTGCCGCTAAAGATGGACGGATCGGTCTCCGTGGCTTTACCAAAGCTCAGGACCTGTATCTTTGCCGGATGACGCCAGTCCGGCATGATCACCTCAGGGGGCTCTCCCTCGAGCCCGGACAATAACCAGGCGAATGAGTAAAGATTTTTTCCCCCATCGCTTGTGGGGAGGATAAGGGCCTGTTTGCGGCACACGCCATCCGAATCAGGCGTGAGATTGAGGTAACCATAACCCTCAGGTCCCAAGATCTTCTGGTAGAAAACGAACGGCTCCTTTATTTGTCCGTTGGAGGTGATACCATAGCCGGAGACCAGCCGGCAGGATTTTGATATCCGTTTCAGCCCTTTAAATACCCTCCTGTCATGATCCTTGGCTATCCGTGCCAGGGG
>JABMQV010000022.1 GCA_013203065.1 Desulfobacteraceae bacterium
CCTGTATCTCTACCACTATACCAAAGTCAATACGCTTGGTCTCACCGGGCATCAGATTGAAATCCATCGGTGTGTGATGGTCCCATCCAACATCAGTCTCATGAGCTCTGGTAGGCATGATTGCCTCTGGTAGAACTCGTTGAACTTTGAAGATGATATTATCTATCCTATCCCTCTTTCTCTCCTCAAGGGCGCCATACCTTATGAAGACAGGTCCTGGTCACATTAATAGTTAAATGGGTTTTATTCCTTCAATATAGGCAGAGACTACATAATCGCCAGCATTTTTACTTTTAGCCGGATCCCACTGACGAAATATCTCCCGGCTATTATTATTCGGTTTGATTTTGACGTCCTGAAATCCCGCTTCCTTAAGCAGTGCCTCAGTGTCATCAATAGTCGCCGCTCCACCAACACACGCGCCCACTAAAGCCAAGTCATTGCGGATTTCTTCTGGAAGGGATGCCGTAGCTACAATATCCGAAATAGCTAGTCTGCCTCCCGGTTTAAGCACCCGAAAGGCCTCCTGGTATACCCTTAGTTTTTCAGGGGACAGATTAATCACACAATTGGACATAATAATGTCGGCGCTATTATCAGCAACGGGGATTTGTTCGATCTCACCCAAACGGAACTCAACATTATGGATCTCCGCTTTTTCCGCGTTCTTTCTGGCTTTACTAACCATATCCGGAGTCATATCTACCCCGACGACCTTCCCGGTTTCGCCCACTTCCTTGGCAGCCAGGAAACAATCAAACCCTCCGCCGCTACCTAGATCCACGACTGTTTCCCCCGGCTTTAGGGAAGAAAGAGCCACGGGATTGCCGCAGCCAAGTCCCATGTTCGCACCATTGGGAACAACATCCATATCTTCCTTTGAGTACCCCATAACAGCAGACATCTGTTCTAAAGTCAGATTTGGGTCACCGCAACCGCAGGAACCCGCCACGCTTGTTTCAGTTGAAACATTTGAAGGGCCGCAACAGGATGTCTCTTGGCTTACTCCAAAATCGACTCCCCCAGCTCTTGCCACTTGCCCATAGGTCTCTCGCACTGATTCTCTGATGTTCTCGTTTTCTATCGTTTCCATTTTCTCCTCCTTTAGTTTTATGATTCGACAAGTATCGAATAGAATGGTTAAAAAAAATGGCCCGTGTTTTCTATGTAAAAAAGCCTTGCAGGGCCGCCATAATCACATAATTTTCACGATCTGTTTGCTTCCTTTTATCAGCTCAATCCGAGATAACAACTGCTTCAGACCTGGCCACGATGCCCTGTTGGGAGAATGCCTTAACAACGGCCAGGGTTTCCTTTTCCGATAAGGATGGGAGTAACTCCACCGGGCCTCGGGTTCTCTGAAGCCAGGAGAGCTTGCCTACCCAATTGCTTTGATAAGGACAGATTTCTATCCCGGTCACGCCTAGCTCATTCAGAAACACTCCCAGAGCACTGATGTTCTTTTCCGTGGCTGTCATACCGGCCACCATCGGCACCCGGAAGATAACCGACGCACCTGATTCCGCCACCCAGCGAGCGTTGTCCAGTATCCGATCGTTGCTGGCGCCGGTCAGCATCAGGTGCTCGTCGGGGGCAATAACTTTTAGATCGAAGTATATATGGTCGAGAAAAGGCAAAAGGGCCGCAAGCTTTTCACGTGTTGTGAATCCGTTCGTTTCAATGGCTGTGTTGAGTTCAGCTTCCTTACAGCCCCTCAGAAACGCTAGCATAAAGTCAAACTGCAGCGTAGGCTCACCACCGGAAATCGTGACGCCACCCCCCGATTCTTCGTAGAAGGCGGCGTCACGTTGCACTTCAGAAACCAGATCGGCAACACTATAGGATCGGCCAATAGTGAATAGTGCCTTGGTGGGACAAACCTCAATGCAGGTGCCGCAGTCATTGCAACGCGAACGATCTATGCGGTATGCATCTCCGGGGATGATCGCATCAAGGGGGCAGACATCCAGACAGGCGCGGCAATCCATGCACTTTTCTGCGCGGAAAGCGATTTCCCGCTCAGCGCTGAGTGACTCTGGATTCTGACACCACCGGCATCGCAACGGGCAGCCTTTCATAAACACGGTGGTACGGATGCCGGGGCCGTCGTCGAGCGAGAAATGCTGAATGTCAAACACCCAACCCTTTAGATCGCCTTGAGAGGAGCTGTTCCCCATCTTGATCTTCCTGACGAACTATCCGCACGCGCTCATTTCGGTGCGCTGGATGATCTCTTCTTGCGTGCTGGACGCCAAATCAACAAAACGCGCGCTATAACCCGTTATTCGAACGATGAGGTCTTCGTATTTTTCCGGACGTAGCTGGGCATCTCGCAATGTCTCTGCATCAGCCACGGTGATTTGCA
>JABMQV010000207.1 GCA_013203065.1 Desulfobacteraceae bacterium
GATATAGGGGCTGAACTTGAGCTTGTTCTCTATATATTTGGGGGCAAACAGGGTCTCATTTTTCAATCTGCTCACATCCTTGGCCCGGTCTATGATCTTGAGATGCCCCTTCTCAGTCATATATCCCGCATCGCCTGAAAGGACATAACCGTCCACAAGGGTCTCCTCTGTGGCCTCGGGGTTTTTATAGTATGCCACAAAGTTGCCCGGACTTTTATATGTGACTTCGCCCGTGTCGGTGATCTTTATATCTACTCCGGGTGCAGGCGTTCCCACGGTTTCAGAATCAATGTCACCATCTTTTTGAAGGGATATGAGGGCGGTACTCTCGGTCATGCCGTAAAGTTGTTTCAAGTTCATCCCCAAGGACCGAAAAAACTCAAATATCTCCGGGCCGATCGCCTCCCCCGCAGTATAGGCGACGCGGACTTTTTTCATGCCAAGGTTATCCAAAAGAGGGGCATAAAAAAGAGACCTGCCCAGTTGATAGAGAATTCCTAAACCGATTGGGACCGATTCATGGGCCATCTTCAGTTTTTCCACCCTATTTGCCACATCCAAAAAGAAGTGAAACATCTTCCGCTTGACCCAGGCCGCATCTTCCATCTTGATCATTACCTGGGTCAGCATATTTTCCCAGATTCTTGGCGGGCAGAAAATATAAGTAGGCCCGATTTCCCTCATGTCGTGCACCACGGTAGAGGTGTCTTCCGGGCAATTGGGCGTAAATGCGGCGACCATAGCCTCACCGTAAGAAAAGATGTGATCTCCGATCCAGGCCATGGGGAGGTAGGCCATCACCTCTTCATTTTCGGTGAGGCCATCCCAATCAATAAAGCTCTGGGCAGCGTCTACAACAGCTCGGTATAAAAGCATAACCCCTTTGGGATTACCGGTGGTACCGGAGGTATAGCAGATGACGGCGAGGTCATCCGGTTGCCCTTTGTCGACCTCGTCCATAAAAAATTGGGGGTTCTCCTCACCGAATTTTCGTCCCAGCTCCTGAACATGGTCAAAGGCCAAAAGAAAGGGCTCGGTGTAACTTCGCATCCCTTTTGGGTCATCGTAAAATATGTATTCGAGCCTGGGGAGCTCCTTTCTCAGACCAAGCAGCTTATCCGACTGTTCCTGGTCTTCGGCCAATGCAAATCGGGCCTCAGAATGATCCAGGATATAGTGAAGTTCCTTTTCGATGGCATCCTGGTAGAGCGGCACAGGCACTCCCCCCAGGCACTGGGCGGCGGCCAGACCCCAATATAGCTGGGGTCTGTTGTCACCGATAACGGCCATTTTGTCTCCTCTCTTGAACCCGAGAGAGGCCAGGCCGAGGGCGAAGTCCTTTGCCTGATCAAGATAGTCCTGCCACGAGTAGGACTGCCATATGCCATAGGCCTTCTCTCGTATGGCTACCTTATCGTGACCATATTTTTGCGCATTATGAAGGAGGATGTGTGGAAAGGTCTTGGCGGTTTCGATCATGATTCAAACCTCGTCCTCATAAATGGTTTTGGGTGTCCTGAGGACCAATTGATCTTTGGGACTCTATCTTTGTTGTCTTGGGGAAAATGGAGAGCGAGATCTCATTCCGTATAAGACAGATAGAGATTGTGGTCGAATAAGAAAACAGACCCCATAAGACACATTTTTTATCGATCACAAAAGAACAAAAAGTCCACTTTATGAGTTCTCACCACTTTCGGGTGAAGATAAAGCATTCTGCCTAAGGTCAAACAGAGGAGAGCAAGGACATCCAATGAATCATAATCAATTGCTTGAAATAGCTATTTGTAAAGGATAAAGTATGCAAAATCGTTTGCATCTTTCTGTTTGTAGCTCTATAGCCAAGTTTCTTAATGAAGTGGGGCCATGTTGTCAAGAGAAAATTGAAAGGCAGAGCTGTTTTGAATGGAGGAGGTATGTTCAAGATCTCCCTAATAATTGCTGTCATGGTCTCTTTTTTGGGATCGGGTCTTCCCAGTAGGGGCCAATCCCCGTCTGCAAAGGGCGAGGAAGCGCCGATTATACAGATAGAGGAAACTTCGTACACCTTTCCCACTGTTTATGAGGGGGAGGAGTTGTCGCATACATTCACCCTGTTAAACAAGGGTACAGCAACACTCAATATAAAAAAGGTGACTCACTCGTGAGGCTGCCTGGTGACCCGTTATGACAGGGTCATCCCTCCCGGAGGGAGGGGGAAGATCACATTGGCTATAGACTCAAATCGGGTAAGAGGAGATTTTAGAAAAAGGGCCATTGTCTGGTCCAATGATCCGGAGAGGCGGAGCATCGCCCTATACTTGTTGGGAGTAGTGAAGCCCAATGTGATCTAGACCCAGGTAACTATCTCTCTTTGGAAGGTGCCAGAGGGAGAGTGCCCCCTGGTCATATCAAGATAATGAATAATCACGAAAGACCCTTAAAGATAAAGGGTATAATAAGTGATTTGCCAGATAATATCCAGTGGAGCATAAAGGAGATAGAACCAGGGCAGACCTACAGCCTAGAGGTTAAGAATATATCAAGAAAAGCGGGAGAATATACCGCACACATGTTTATCCGAACTGACAACCCTCAAAAACCCGAGCTGGTTATAATTGTCAATGGCCGGATAGAGGCGAAGTGAAGGCGTTCGAGACCGCTTTAGCCTTCGTTCGAAGCCCTTTCCTTCTGAGGGATTCCCAGTAAGGCCTTGGCCAGCTTTATCTTCTTGCCCAGATCGCCCTCTCGAAAGATCATGACTCTCTGGGCCTGGGGGGACCCTGCCCCATGCATGGATTCCACCAGGGCCGTGCCTCCCGTCATTGCCTCGATAAGACGGGCTATCTTTATCCGTTCCTCAGTTGGAATATCTTTGACTCCAGAGAAATACTTTTTGACCAGGTGTCCCACATCCTCACTTTCCAAGTCATACTGACTGGGTAATGTGGCGATAAAGCCCCCGGCCAGGTCTAAGGCCAGGCGGGCGACCTCGAAGTGGAATCGCGTCACATTCTGTTTGCAGACGTTGGCCAGCATGGTGTCCACCATATAGGCCCCCGATGGCGTGGGCCAGCCTTCGGCGGAACAGGCGATGGATGAGCAGTAAAGGGTTTCGCAAAGGTGAATCATCTCGGTAACCTTGTCTCGAACATGGGAGGCCTTGGCCGTTCCCTGGATCTGGGCAAGGTAGCTCACGGCTCCGGTAAGCACATCCATGAGACCGGTTTTGCAGGCCCCGTAATTGGCTCGGTGATGCGAGGCAAATCGGTACACAAGAGAACCGGTGAATTCGGTCTCTCCGTCCATAAAGACCCGTTCGTTGGGAATAAATACGTCTTCAAAGGCGATGAGGGCCTCACCTCCCACAGCGCCGAATGAAGGCTTGCCCACATCGATCCGCTCCAATTTGTCCCGTCTATCATCACTTGCCTGCCGACCAAATATCATGGTGATCCCGGGGGCATCAACAGGAATGGCACAGACCACTGCATAGTCTTTTGAACGCTCATCCATGGCAGTCGTGGGCATTACCAGGATTTCGTGCGAGTTGACCGCACCGGTCATGTGGAGTTTGGCGCCTCGAATGACAACCCCGTCTGGACGGCGTTCTACGATATGGACATATTGGTCCGGGTCCGGCTGGTCAGCCGGGCCTTTTGACCGATCCCCCTTCGGGTCGGTCATGGCACCGACCACCATCAGATTTTCATCCTGAATGGTTATTAGCCATTTCTTGAAACGTTCAAAATAATCGGTCCCGCATTTCTGATCGATCTCGTATACCACAGAGTATACGGCGTTTATGCCGTCAAACCCCACACAACGCTGGAAACAGGTCCCGGTCTTCTGACCGAGAATTCGCAACAGTTTGACCTTTTTGATCAGGTCCTCCACGTTTTGATGGACATGGGTAAACCGGCTGATTGTCCTGCCCGTCAGATGGGAAGTGGTCGTGGCAACATCCCGATACGCATCATCGCTTGCCAGTGCATAGGTCATGGCGGCCGCCCGGACATGAGGCGCGGTGGCAGGATGCCGTGTCACGTCTTCTATCCTTTCTCCTTTATAGTAGATGACCGGCTTTATCTTTCTCAGACTTTCAATATATTCAGCCCCATTTTTTATTTTCATAAAACACCTCCTTTGTGAATGTGTGACCTTACAATTTTTCAGGACGAGAAGTCAAATACGCCCACAGCTCCCAAACCAGCTGGCCTAGTCGTCAATTTTGGTCTATTTTTCCAAAAAATCAAAAAAAATTTATGAATCTAATTCTTTTTTGTGTCTGTCTGGGGTTGGAGTTGACGGGATAGGTTGTGAAATCTTGGAAGAATAACAAGGCGTTATGAACTGTGCAAAAACCTTGCCTTAAATTGCCTTCAAAAATGAGACGGTTGGAAGAGATAAAAAAGATAGCAAAAAAAATGAAAATCTTCAAAAAACGGCAAAAAACAAAGAAATCAAGAGATTGAAGTTGTGAACAAATTTATTCACAAAAATATGATTGCCAATAACTCTTTGAAATTGCGACCAAAATGGCTATCCAAAATTAACCCTTTTTCTCGGTGAGTTACAAACCCATATGGGATTTTTTATGTGAAGAGTAGGGGTTATCGTGTGTCAAGAAAATGCCTCAAGCTAAGTGTTGGCTTCCAGCCATTCCTTTTGACAGGTCATCGTCCTTTCACGTAGAAAGTCTACACAATCTTCAAGCCATATTGTAGGAACCTTAGCGGATCACAACTCACCTTTCTTTCCTAACTCACAGGGAGTCCCCAATGAAGACCATTTGGGAGGAGATCAAGAACCAGATCAGATCTGAATTGCCGGGTAATACCTTCTCCCTGTGGATACGTCCCATCACATTTATCGACAGGAAGGATACGTCCATATCTCTTGGATGCCCCAATAAGTTTTCTCGAAATTGGGTGTCTGAAAATTATATTCGGATCATTGAGAAAAAATTCACCGATACGCTTTCTGAGAAATGTTCCGTGGTCTTGAAGGTAAGGCCTGTCAAGAAGAAGACCTCCCCCCCTGATTTTATCCGTGATTCCAAACAGCTCACTTTCCCGAATATACCGCCAAAGGGAGGAAACGGAAGGATTAAGTTAAACACAGGTTTCACCTTTGACCGTTTTATCGTGGGGCCGTGTAATGAATTTGCCTATTCAGCCTCCAAGGCTTTGGCCCACGGGACCGCATGGAACTATCAATCACTGTTAATACTTTCCGACACCGGCTTGGGCAAGAGTCACCTCTCCCATGCAGTGGGCCATGCCATCTTGGAGAAAAAGCCAGACAGCCGGGTCTACTATATAACCGCAGAGGACTTCACCAATGAGATGGTCTTTTTCTTAAGAAATAACCGGATAGACGAGTTCAAAAATAAATATCGCAAAATGTGTGATGTCCTTCTCCTTGAAGAGATCCATTTTTTGAGCGGCAAGGAAAAGACCCAGGTCGAGCTGGGTTTTACCCTGGATGCCCTCTCAAACAGCAACAAGAATATTGTATTTACCAGTTCTCTCCCGCCAAGAAATATCCCCCGGATCTCCAAAGGACTCTCGTCTCGGTTTACATCGGGACTGGTTACAACCATTGCCGGTCCGGACTACGACACTCGGGTCAGGATCTTAGCGAAAAAGGCCTCTGACCAGGGTATTTTCCTCTCAGATGAGATCAGCCATCTCCTTGCCAGACATCTCAAGAGGGACATTCGTCAACTGGAGAGTGTTGTCAAATGCCTCAAGGCCAAGTCAGAACTTCTCAAGGCCAAGATTGATCTTCCCATGGCAAAGGATGTTGTAACCAGCCTTGTTTCAAGTGAATGGTCCATAACATCAAAACGGATTCAAAGGCTTGTGTGCAAGTATTACAAGATTGATTCCGACATATTGCGTTCGAAATCCAGAAAAAAGATTTACGCTCATCCACGGAGCATCCACGCCTACTTATGCCGCTGCCACACGGATGAGACCCTTGAGAAGATTGGGGAGACCATCAATCGCAGTCATTCCTCTGTCCTTTATGCCACCGAGGTGATAGCCCGCAAAATGGAGATCGATAACAGGGTAAGGCATGAGGTCAATTTTCTCAGCAAGAAAGTGGAAGAAATGAAAGAATGATATCTTTGAAATGAGCTGTTGGGAAGCCGGCGTTATTTGGAGATCGTCACCCGAACTGGACATAGAGTTTTTTGGGCTTGACACCTAAGAACTATTGATCTATAGAGTAGCGCCATATTGAGGATAGTGACGTAGCAGGCTGCCCAAGGATAGAAATTTTGAGATTTCAAGAAGCTTAAGTAACGGTCCCAGGTGAACCGCTATCTATATATAATAATTGGAAAATCATAAATATATCCCCTGAGTGCCTCCTAACCGGTCTCCCTTTTCCCAAAACAGAATCCGAGTGCGCAAGATTTTTGATTTAAAACGGCATGGAAAATGGATGGATGACATCGCCATCGTCTCCCAAATCGGGTTGACCATGGCGGGCTCGATCCTTTTCTGCTTTGCCATCGGTTATTATCTTGACAAATGGCTGGGTACAAAAGGGGTTTTTATCACTGTCTTTATTCTTTTGGGGGTTGCGGGCGGGGGCTACACCGTCTACAGACAGATCATGGAAGTTACCACTCGAGATGGAAAGGGGAAACAGGAAAGAAAAGAGCGAGAGTAACGATATTTCAAAAATCCAGAAGAGGATTTGCTCCTGGGCCATGGCATCGGCACTGGTGCTGGCCTTTTTCTTTATTTTTATCGGTGAAAAGGCCATAGCCAAAGGGCTTGTGCTGGGCACCTGTTTTAGTATCCTCAATTTTGTCCTCCTGGGAAGGTCTATTGCCGTGACATTGGGACACACACGCAGGAAGGCAGGGTTTATAGGATTTGTATCGATCTTCTCCAGGTATATCATTCTGGCAGTACCGCTGGTTGTGGCCATCAAATTCCCGGCCTTTGATTTCATCGCAGCGGTAATCGGCGTATTTGCCGTACAGATAGTGACACTCGTCGACTACGTGGTCATCAGACCCATTTTGGATAGGAAATAGCGTTTTTGGACAGATCATTGGCTCGTAATTCTAAAGCGGACGGATAGGAAGATGGAGGATCTTACCAATATACCCCAGTTTGTGCTGAAGCTGTTTGGTTTCAACCTGGTGTTCAATGTTGAGACCATCATCATGACATGGATCGTGATGGCGGTCTTGATCGGTTTTGGTTTTCTGGCAACCCGGAAGATTGCATTTGTGCCGAATCCCTTCCAGGTCGTTGGAGAACTGTTCGTGAGCGCCTTTTATGGCCTTACGAAAGACGCCCTGGATGAAGAGATGACCAAGAAGTATTTCCCTCTTATCTGCAGCCTGTTTATGTTTCTTTTTGTATCCAACTGGTTGGGCATTTTCCCAAAGCTCTCCGAGCCCACCAAGGATCTAAACACACCCCTCGGCTTGGGGATTATGGGATTTATTATTGCCCACTATTCGGGCATAAAGGCCAAAGGTTTTAAAAAATATGCCAAGGAATACTGCGAACCCATGTTTTTTATGGCACCGCTGAACATTATCGGCGAGATTGCCAAGGTGGTCTCCATATCGTTTCGTCTGTACGGAAACATATTGGGGGGCGCGATCATTATCCTGGTTGTTTCCCACCTGATTTACAGCCTGATACTTCCACCTTTTCTGATCTGTTTTTTTAGCATGTTTATCGGAACCATTCAGGCCTTTGTGTTCACAATGTTAACCCTAGTCTATATCTCAGTCCAGGTTAAATGATAATGCTTTCTGACGCTACATCAATAATAGAGCTGGCCTCCTACGTTGGGGCCGGTTTGTGCATAGGCCTGGGTGCCATCGGCGCAGCATTGGGAGAGGGCTACACTGCCGGGCTTGCCAACCAGGCCCTTTCCCACAAGCCCGAAAAATCTAGTGAGATTTTGAAAAACATGCTTGTGGGGCAGGCCGTGGCCGAGTCGGCAGCCATATTTGCTCTGGTTATCGCGATCCTGTTGATTTTCCTGGAGGTGTCTGCAGCCAGTTTGCTCAAGGCAGCCGCACTGGGAGGTGCCGGTCTGTGCATGGGATTTGGGGCGATTGGGTCCGGTGTGGGTTCTGGATTTCCGGGAGGGGAGGCCTGCCTGGGGATAGCCAGGCAGCCGGCTGTAACGACCCGTTTGACGACAAACATGCTGATCGGGTCGGCAGTGTGCCAGACACCTGCCATCTTTTCCATGGTGGTCGCCCTGATGCTCATGTTTATGGACTTTGGGTCCTTACCGTTTTCTCCTACGTGGGCGGCCTTATTGGGGGCGGGTTTGAGCACGGGCCTGGCAGCCATTGGCTCAGGGCTTGGCGGGGGGCTGGCAGCCGGAGCGAGCTGCGGGGGCATATCCAGAAACCCGGAGACCTTTGGGCAGGTGACCACAACGATGCTGGTGGGACAGGCCGTGTCCCAAACACCTGCCATTTTTGGGCTTCTGATAAGTTTTGTGCTCATGTTTAAGGCCTTTCCCGAGACCGCAGGTCTCAGCACGCCCATGGCACTGCTTGGGGCCGGAATAGCCATGGGGTTTGGCGGGATAGGCCCTGGGATTGGAAACGGCCTGACGGCCGAAAGCGCGGTAAAGTGGGTTGCCAGAAACATAGAGGCTGCTGGAGAACTAACGCGAACCATGCTTGTGGGTCAGGCGGTGTCGCAGTCCACCGCCATTTATGCCATGGTGATAAGCCTGGTGCTTATCTTTGTTGTATAACCATAGAAATATAAGATTTTCGCATAAGTCGAACATCCATTTGTCAAAAGAGATAAGGAGGTAAAAATGGCAATTGAAGGTGCAGATCTCATAAAGGCGGCTGCATTTCTGGGTGCAGGAATAGCAATGGGGTTGGGGGCCATAGGCCCGGGAATCGGCGAAGGTATTGTCGGTGGAAAGGCCTGTGAGGCCATCGGAAGAAAACCGGAAGAGGCAGGCCTGTTGACCAGGACCATGCTTGTGGGTCAGGCGGTTTCCGAATCAACGGGTATTTATTCACTGGTGGTGGCTCTGCTGCTGCTCTTTGTGGTCTAAAACCCACCTGGTGCCGACCCATGATAAGTATCAACGCTACCTTAGTCTTACAAGTGATACATTTCCTTGTCCTGGCCTTCATTTTGAACCGGCTGATGTTCAAGCCGATTCTGAAGTTAATCGATGAACGGGAACAGCATGTTGAAAAGACAAAGGTCCAAATAGATGATATGAAAAACAGAGTTATCCAATTAACGGATCAATTCCGTTCAGAGGAAATTGAGGCCAGAAAAAATGTCACAAAAGAAAGGGTCCAGCAGAACCGGGAAGGCATGTTTGAGACGGAAAAATTGCTGGAGCAATCCCAAGAGCAGGCAGCATCCATAAAGACGGAGGCTGACAAAAAGGCCCAGAGGGAGATTGAAAAGAGCAGTCCCTTGCTGCCGGATGAGGCCGGGGTACTGGCTGAGACGATAATAGAGAAGATGATCGGAAGGAGGAGCGCGGTTGGATCGGAAAGTCAATAGTTATGGCCTGCTAGCCATCTTGTTTTTGGGGGTCGTCCTCAGTCCGTTTGTCACGATCACCGATGCCTTTGGGGCAGAGGCGTCGAACGCCGGTCGAAAACTGTGGGACAATATCTTACTGTGGGTAAATTTTGGGATTTTGGCCTTTCTTTTCCTGAAATTTGCGAGGAAACCGCTCATGGATTATCTGCGGGGGGTCCGAACAGAGGTTCAAGACGAACTGGATGAGGTCGGCGCCCAGTTTGACAAGGCCAAAACCCTGAAGGATGCGGAACAGGAAAAGCTGGACAAGATCGGAGAGAGCATCGATAAGATCCGGGAGAGCATCCTTGAACTGGGAAGGCGGGAGAAGGAACGGATCATTAAAGAAGGGAAAATAGCGGCTCAGAAGATTATTGAACATGCCGAAAATTACTCCCGTTACCGAATCGATTTGGCAAGGAAGGCATTGGCCGATGAAATGGTGGATCTTGCCTTTTCCATGGTTGAGGAGACGCTAAAAAAAGGAATTTCAAAAAAAGAAAATGAAGATATGGTCAATCAATTTGTGAGTGAGTTAAAGGGCACGAAACGGCTTTTAAATTAATCACCCTGTCACATTTTTCCTGGAGTGCCTTCATCTTCCGCCGCTCCCGCTCTCCCAATTCCCCGCCCCCAAGGCTATCACCAAAATATCCATTCATGACCACGGTAGATGTGGAATTGAGAAGTGATAGGAGCCTGTCAAGGTCACCCGCCTGCAGGTAGATGGAGACATCGTTTATAAGAAGGACTTTGCTCGGATCGTTCAGGTATTGCAATAAGATAGCATCAATTGACCAGGCGTTTTCTTTAGCCAATGCCTCAACTTCCTCTTGAGACCCCCCCGTAAGCCTGGGAGCCACTATCTCTGCGGTCAAATATTTTATGAAAGTGAGCTTCCCCAGGCTCATCTTGCCACCGATATCCCCGATGGTTTCGGGGGCCATATCAATTATTGAAAGATCTGTATGTCCTTCCTTTAACAACTTCTCCAGGATGTTATTGAGGTAGGCTGTCTTTCCCGTGTTGACCTCACCAACGATGAGGGTCTTTTTATTTATGAATCCCCTTATGGCGTCGTCGGTTATTTGTAATCGTGTCATCTGGGACTACCTGATACTTACGGAGAGAATGTTTCGTCTTGATCCAACTGCCATAATATGCTAGAAATATCAATAATTTTTCCAGTTCTGAATGGAAAGGCTTTTTTTCCGTCACGCGCTTTTCGCTCAGCGCTCAGGATCTTGCAAAGAATTATCCGGGTACCGGGGAAAAAAGGAGGTCGAGAATGGGGGAGAATTTGAAAGAGTATCCATTCCGTTTCACGCTCAGTCTCAAGCCGCTTATTGATTACCTGAACAAGATCGCATCGGCTTCAGATGGGGCTCCCTGCCAGATCGATGGTCTTCAGGACATGCTTAGAGGGGCCCCCGAACTCAACAGTCCCATCGAGGACCTGACCCTTTTGGAGCGCCATCGAGACTTGATACAACGGCTGATGGGCCTGGTGTTCTCACCCGCCTTGTGGGAGACCGAAACCATAGGGGCTGTGATTCCTTTCTCAATGAAACCGTTTCTGGTTTCCCCCCGGTTTGAGCGCTTTCTTGTGGAGGCGGACGGCTCGTTGAAGGGTCGAGTTAACCTCGATGAAGAGAGCTTTAACAAGGGCAAGGTCATTCGGGCATACCTCTTTATCCTTGAGAAATTTTACGGGATCCAAAAAAGA
Source organism: Desulfobacteraceae bacterium (assembly GCA_013203065.1). The sequence goes on from JABMQV010000207.1 coordinate 11,272, forward strand.
CTTGAATACCCCATAATCCGCATCGTACCGGATCCGGACACGGGGCTGGACCGCTACTTCAATATGAAGCTGGACTTTCGTTTTGTGGATGTCAGGGCTATAGGGGGACCAAAGACACTCGCGGAAAAGGATCGGGTCGAGATCCTTAAACACCTGACCGAACCTGACGTCATCCGGGAGATACTGCCCCCGGAAGATTTTGAGCTGCAAGGTTTTACCATCATTCAGGCCATAGACGTGACGGAATCTGAAGTGTTATCCGCCCTGGAAAGGGATCTCATCGACAAAGAGTCCATCGCCTCTCAAGGGGGTTTTGTGCGGCTTCAACAGAGGCTTCGCACGCTATTTCGGCGCAAAGACCTTGTCGCCAGTTTGGCTGCCATTCAGGAGGATCAGATACTCCTCCTCAATACGGGATGCGAGATGACGCGAAGCTGCATCTTTGCTGACTCCCAGCATGTATCCATCTTCGACTTTGAGGGAACCGCGCATGAACGGGCCGTAAAGTCAAAGGAGGTCGTGCTGGTTCCTGACCTCCTTGAAGAGCATTCGGGCGGGGGGGCGGAAGGAGACTTTTCAGAGATGGGAATCAGGTCGCTTCTGATAGCGCCCCTCATTTTCCAGGACGATTGTATCGGCACTTTGACATTAGGGTCTCCCGGACCCGGAGACCTGGATCCGTTCGATGCACTTATCACGCGTCAGGTCCAGCCGCTTTTTGCCATGGCGCTCATGAGGGCGATGGATGACCTGGAGAACCGGGTTCAAGGCGTTATAAAGGAGAAGTGCACCGTCATTCATCCGGCCGTGGAGTGGCGATTCAGAAAGGCCGCGATCGCTCACCTGGAAAACATCCGGACGGGGCAATCCGCGGAGATGACGCCTATCGTGTTCAAGGATGTGTATCCGCTCTATGGGATTTCTGATGTCCGGGGGTCCACGGCCGCGCGAAACCGTGCCATTCAAGAGGACCTCAGGGAGCACCTCAACCTCTCCTTGAAGGTCGTGCAATTGGCTTCAGAGGCGAAACCTCTCCTTATCTTAAAGGAGTTGGTTGGACGTAACAGGGATCGGCTGCAAGAAATCCAGGCCGGACTGGGGGCAGGGGATGAGGTCTCTACCGTGAAATTTATCCGCGAGGAAATAGAGCCGGTCTTTCCCGATTTAGAGGGTTTTGGCCCTAAGGTAACCCATGCCATAGAGACCTATCAATCGACTGTTGATCCGGTTTTGGGTACGATCTATCGACGACGAAAGGAATTTGAGGAAAGCATCTCCCTTTTGAGCAACAATCTGGCGGCCTATCTGGATCAGGAGGAGGCGGAGGCCCAGGCTGTTTTCCCCCATTTTTTTGAGAGGCACCGGACAGACGGCGTGGACTACCTGATCTATGCGGGGGCATCCCTGATGGAGCACGGGGGCTACAGCGATCTGTATCTAAAGAACCTGCGTCTCTGGCAGCTCAAGGTAACCTGCGGGATGGCCTGGCAAACAGAGCAGCTCAAATCTTCTCTTGCGGTGCCGCTTGACACGGCCCATCTCATTCTGGTCCAGGATGCCCCCCTTTCGATCCGCTTCAGATTCGATGAGAAACGATTCGATGTGGACGGGGCGTACGACACCCGTCACGAGATAATAAAGTCCCGCATTGATAAGGCGGTAGTAAAAGGGCAGGGCGAGCGGCTTACACAGCCGGGAAAGATCGCCATTGTCTATTCTCACCCGGGAGAGGCAGAGGAGATGCGCCGCCACGTCGACTTCCTTTGTTCAGAGGGATACCTGGCGGGGGAAGTGGAGTCCCTGGAACTGGAGGACCTCCCTGGCGTCCATGGACTCAAATGCCTGAGAGTAAGTGGGGATTTGGAATCGAGCGCGCTTCTGGAA